>CAYLSF010000524.1:0-1564 GCA_964385675.1 uncultured Saprospiraceae bacterium | reverse complement strand
AGGTTGATTATAGTATTTTATTTCAAAAACATTAATTACTTGATCGTTTCTATCTAATAATAAATCAATTTGAGTACCTTTTTCTGTTGAAGTTCCCTTGTGTGTAAAAGCAGATGGTACAGAATAAACACCACCTATACTTAGTGCTTTTTTTATTTGACTAATATGTTTAAGGCATATATTTTCAAAAGCAAAACCACACCAATCCCGATAGCTATCGGGACTATAGCTTTGTGTTTGACTAAATTGCTTCCATACATCATCTAGTTTCTTAGTATTCTTTTCAATAAATTGTAGGTAAAAAATCGAATATTCATCCATCAACCGAAATAACTTATTATTTTTCTTCTTACCATAAGGATAAAAAAAGTCAATAAAACCCGATTGTTCTAATTCGTTTAGGGCTTTGGTAACACTACCTCCATTAGGTAGTTTTGCTGTTTTTATCAACTCTGTTCTGGTCATACCTTGCCGCTTCTGGGCTAATGCTCTAATAATGGCGATATGGTTATCTGAATGATCAAAAAGTGCTGTATATAAATTTGAAAATTCATCTCGAAGTAATCCCGTTTCTGAAAAACATATATCTTCAATGTTTTGAGTCGCACTTTTACCGCTCTCTATTTCTTTGAGATAATGTGGAATCCCTCCCATAGCCATATAAATCTGCAAAATATGATACCGATTGAGTTTCACTTTATTATTGACCTTAAGATACTGTTCCGTTTCTGATAAAGTAAAAGGCTTTAGCTGAATCCGTTTCGTAATTCGATTATGTAATCCTCCTGTATGATTCACCACTTTTTGAATCATCCATGATGCTGCCGAACCACAAATAACTAATACAATAGATTGATTAACCGCCCAAGAGTTCCAAAAGAAACTCAATCCCCTCAAAAAACCTGATTTATGTGTCGCCAACCAAGGTAATTCATCTAAAAAAATAACGGGTTTTCGCTCTTTGGGTAATTGTTTTAAATAATTTATCAACAGAAAGAATGCCTCCATCCAGTTTGTAGGTTGTTTTCCCACTATTATTTGGTTGGAGGACAACTGAAGGGCAAACATAAAATTTTGTAATTGCTCTACTAAAGGAGCATTTTGAGTACCTGTTAATTCAAAAACTAAATGATCGCTATAAACTGTCTTAATCAAAAAAGTTTTTCCGATTCTTCTTCGACCAATAACAGAAATCATTTCTGCTCTATTAGATTGAAGTGCTTTCCTTAACACCTCTTGTTCCTGTTCTCTACCAATTAATTTATCTTGCATTTTTTATTTATTACTCACCAAAACTAATACAATTTAGGGTCTTTTGGTGAGCAATAAAAATTATTACTCACCAAAACTATACAAAACATATCTATTTTGGTGAGCAATAAGACCAAATAAGAAAAAATATCTTTATTAATACTTTAGTACGTGCACCAAAACGCATCAAATAATTAACCTAAAGTTTACACGCCGAATTATAGAAAAATTTACCTTTGCAGCCGCTTAAAAAACACCATTAAAATACTGAGTTATTTGGGAACTTTCCTATTTGATAATTGGTATAGTAATG
>CAYLSF010000523.1:0-5564 GCA_964385675.1 uncultured Saprospiraceae bacterium | reverse complement strand
GGAGGAATTGGAAATTTTTTTGATTAAAATTTGTTGTTACATCGGAAATTAGAAAATATTAGGTTTATTTCTAACTTAAATATTGCTCTATTAATCGCTAATAAATAGAGTAAACAAATTAGAATTTGGGATGAAAAGTTTAAGTTTTTCTTTCTAATAGATTGGGAGGTGCTGAATCAAGTTCAGCATGACATTTGGGATTTAAAAAAATATATGGCAAAGTTAAAATTGCGAGGCAAAGACCTCGAAAAAATAGGCTACCCTAGAGGGAGTCATATCACAAGTTTAGCAATGAATATTATGCATCAGCATTTCAAAAAAACGAAAAAAGCAGATGCCCTTGAATTGCTACAACAAATTATTGAGCAACCAGAACAATTTACCAAAGATATCATCTTAGGTAAAATTGCTCGTCAATTTCTACCAGAAGAGGAAGAAACGGCAAAGGGACAACCTGTACGTCAAAACTATGACTTACAGGAACCAGCAGCATTTCCAGTATATGGTAAAAAATTCATTGATACCAATACCAAACATCAAATGGAAATAGCCATGAAGTTGCCGGTAACCATACAAGGGGCTTTAATGCCTGATGCACATGTTGGGTATGGTTTACCAATTGGTGGGGTCTTAGCGGTAAAAAATGCGGTGATTCCTTATGGCGTTGGGATGGACATTGGTTGCAGAATGTGTTTATCTATTTATGATACGAAGCCTGACTTTATGCATCGAAATGATTACGCCCTAAAAAATCATCTGAAAAATAACACCTGTTTTGGAAAAGATGAATTTGGAGATCACAAGCGAGATGATGCTATTTTTAGTCGCTCCGAATTCAAAGAAATACCAACGGTCAAAAAGTTAAAAGATAAAGCATATCGACAAATCGGAACTTCAGGAGGTGGCAATCATTTTGTAGAATTTGGAACGGTAGTTATCACAGCACTTGAAAATGATTTAGGCTTACCTGTAGGCGAATATTTCGCCTTATTGTCACATTCTGGTTCAAGAGGTTTGGGGGCTAATATTGCTCAGCACTATACCAATATTGCTCGTTCTACGTGTCTATTGCCGAAAGAAGCACAAGCCTTAGCTTGGTTAAATTTGGATAACGAGGCAGGAATGGAATACTGGTTAGCGATGAATCTAGCGGGTGATTATGCTTCAGCTTGCCATCATCATATCCATCGTCGATTATCGAAAGCCATTGGACATCAGCCGATAGCTACGGTTGAAAATCACCATAATTTTGCTTGGAAAGAACAATTGGAAAATGGTGATGAGGTTATTGTGCATCGCAAAGGGGCGACCCCTGCGGGTAAAGGCGTATTAGGTATTATTCCTGGTTCTATGACTGCTCCTGCTTTTATCGTTCGAGGTAAAGGAAATCCTTTGTCTATTAATTCGGCTTCACATGGTGCAGGACGAGCAATGTCAAGAAGTAAAGCTAAATCAACGTTTACTATGAAAGCGATGCGTCAAAACCTAAAGCAGCATCGAGTCACCTTAATTGGTGGTGGCATTGATGAAGCTCCTATGGCCTATAAAAGCATTAATCAAGTCATGGCAGCTCAACAAGATTTAGTAGAAGTATTGGGTACATTTATACCTAAAATTGTTCGGATGGATAAACCTTAGGACGGTCGCTTCGCTTAACGGCATACGGACGGCTTCGCCTTGACGGTGGACGGATATAGCCGTGTAGTTAAGAGCAATTTTACTAAATTGAACCGCAGAATACCGAATATCGAATGTTGAATATCGAGGGAATCCTATAACAAGGAATCTCAATTATGAAAAATGACGGTAATTACTTCTAAATTCGTTATTTATTATTCGATATTCTACGGTTTAAAAAATGATTTTGAGCGTAACTACACGGCTATGTAGTGTATGATTTAAAGAGTAATTTTGAATAGATTTCTTATATCTAATATAAGCAATATTTAGTCGAGGAAAGTGGATAAAGTCTAGTAAAACAAGTATCTATAAGAGTATTGTTTTACTTAATCGTAGTTGTTGATTTATGCTTTTTTATAAATTATCAACTGCAAAAATTGGTACATGCAATGACTTCTCGACTCACTTTAATTTGTAATGCTTGTTCTAATTTTTTGAGGGTATTACCACATCACACACATACTATCTGTTCATATTGCGGTACACATTTACAACTCATTCATACAGAGACTTCGTTTTCTACGATAATTGTAGAAAAAAGTCAAAAGAAACAACCTAATATGCTGCCTAAGTCCTTAGCTAGTCCTGCTAAGAATCTTAACTTAGTGGATTTAGGAAAACGAAGAAAGGAAATTCAAACCGCATTAACGCAACTGTCTAAGAATTATAAAGGATTTGAAACAGAAGAAGATAACGATACATTTCCTAAAAAAGAGAGAGGCTTGTCTAATTTAGGTACAGGTTTAGTCGCTTTCATTATAGGAATGGTCTTTTTTGGAATTGCTGCAGAAAGTCTCTTAATTGGTTTTATTGTGGGTATTTGGGTGAGTGCCTTTAGTTTTTTCAAAGGTACCTTTGAAATCTATAATGCTTATCACTATAATCAACTTTTGATAACTTATCATGAAGAATTAGAGCAACTCAATGAAGCTATTTTTTATTTGAATTCAGGCTATCTATAAATCTAAAATAATTTTGACAACACAAGGTTGCAAACGATAAGTTTGCATACTTTGTGGGTCAGCACCTTAATTAAATAATTGCTCATATCTACTAATATTCACTTCTTTATTTAAACTTTCCTTCCCTTCTAAAAAGTTAATCATTTGATTTGCAAAATACGGTCCTAACGAAGCCCCTTTTGCTCCTAAACCATTAAAAATATAGACATTTGAAAATTTAGGGTGTCGTCCCAAAAAGGGTCTTCTATCTGTTGTCGTTGGTCGAATCGCCGCTTTATGCTCTAAAATTTCATACGGCACAGTTAATAATTCGTCCAATTTTTCTTTTATATAATTGTAACCCGTTTGAGTTGGTTTTTCGTTTTCAAAGGTTCTATCGTAAGTTGCTCCTATCCAATATATTTCTTTATCTAATGGAATAAAAAAGAGTCTATGTTTTAGGAGTTTATTTGTATCTAAATTTGGAATTTTAATCACTAAAACTTCCCCTTTAGCGAAGTTAAAGGGTAGGTAATTAAAATAGGGATTGTTTATTGCTTTAGCCCCTTCGCAGAAAATTACATTTCTAGCTTGAATTTCTTGATATTGAATAAATTTCTGATTGACTTCTAATTGATTGACATTAAATTTTCCATCTATCAACAATCCTCTTTTTAATAAAAATTGCCGATAGGTCCGCACCAATAAAGCAATATTAACCTTTCCACAATGTTGGAGTTCTCCATACCCTTGTACGGCTGTGGTCACCGTCGGATAGGCTTCTGCATCTGCATTATCTAACACATATTTTTCATAGCCAATATTCGTTGCTCTACCCCAAAAATCATTTTCATCTTTTACAGAAAAAAGGGAGCGTAAAATATTCTTTTGTAAGAAAATTGGAATATCTAATTCTTGGGATAAAGTTGCATAAGTGTCTTTAGCAAAAGGATATAGCATTTCATACTCCCAACTTTTTACATAACGACGTCCCGTAATAGGATTAACTACACCAGCCGCAATCTGTGAAGGCGTATGCGGTTCTACTTTATCCAATATTTTTACCGTTTTACCTGACTTCAAGGCAAAATGTGTTAATAATGTTCCTGCTAATCCTTGTCCTATAATAAGATAATCTACCATCGCTATGCTTAAAAGACTTGTTCACCTTTGATAATCAATACTTTGGTATCGGTACGCTGTACCTCTGCATACTTTTTATTTCAATACTACAACAAGTATCGGTGCTATGCACCTTTTGTACACCTTATTTAGGTGCATAGCACCGATACTTATTGTAATACAAGAATTCAACATTAGATAAAGGTACAGAGTACCGATTCTTATAAGTACGTTTTTTATAATTATATGATATTCAAAGCAAAACAAGTCTAATAACTAACTCCCCACCACCATCGTTAACAAAACCCCTGCCGCTACAGCTGAACCAATAACCCCTGAAATATTACTCGACATGGCATATTGTAAAATATGATTGGTTGGGTCGTGTTTTAAAGCAATTTTATTCGCTTCTCTTGATGCCATCGGTACAGCACTCAAACCCGTCGCTCCGATCAGTGGATTAATTTTCTTTTTGGAAAATAAATTATACACTTTAACGGCATAAATGCCCCCCGCTATGGAAATCGCAAAAGCAAAAAATCCGCCAACGATAATGCTTAAAGTCGAGAAATTTAAAAAAGTAGATGCAGTCATTGTTGCCCCTACGATTAATCCTAAAAAGACAGTTGCCGTATTCATAATAGTCTCAGAAGCGGCTTTGAATAAGCGATTGGTATTGACACCAATTTCTTTAACTAAGTTTCCAAATAACAGCATCCCAACCAACGGTGCAGCAGATGGAACAATGAGGCAAACCACCGTTGCCAGTGCAATTGGAAATATAATTTTAACCGTTTTTAAATCTTTAATTTTAGTTTTATTAGGATATAACTTATCCTGTTTTTTCATATTGATTTTCAATTCTTTATCGGATACAGTGAACCCAACAATCAAAGGAATAATCACAGGAACTAAAGCCATATAAGAATAAGCCGCTATTGCAATAGGGCCTAATAAATCGGGAGCGAGTTTGGTGGTAATAAAAATAGCCGTAGGTACGTCCGTACCTCCAATGATACCTAAAGAAGCAGCTTCTTCCAATGGTCTTCCAAAGTAAAGTGCTGTTAGTAGTACCGTGAAAATACCAATTTGAGCAGCCGCACCGAAAAAGGCTAAACGAAGATTGCGGAGCATTGGTCCAAAATCGGTCATAGCCCCAACACCTAGAAAAACCAAAGGGGGTAACAGTCCCGTTTTGAGTAAACCATAATAGAGTAAATTCATGATACCATGTTCTTTTATCGTACCCAAAAGTCCAAGACTTTCCATCGTTTTAGAATCTACAATATCCATATCTCCACCAGGAAAATTAGCGAGTAAAACACCAAAACCAATAGGAACTAACAGCAAAGGTTCATACTCTTTTTTGATGCCCAAGTAGAGTAAACCCAAAGCAATAAAAATCATTAAAACCGTACCGCCATCCATTTTAGAAAAGGCGGTCATATTATAAAGTTGCTCAAGAATTGTCATTTGAATCAATTGCTTCATAGTCTCATGGCTTCACGGCTTCATGGTTTCATTGTTTGTTCAATGAAACCGTGAGGCTATGAAACAGTGAAACCATGAGATTTACTGAATCTTCATAATTACCCCATCTTCTTCTACCTCATCGCCGTTGCTATAGCAAATTTCTACGACCTGTCCACTCTTATCTGCCGTAATCGCATTAATCACTTTCATCGCTTCTATGTAGGCAATTGTATCTCCTGCTTTAACTCTATCCCCTACACTTACGCCTTTTTCATTTGATTCCTTAGTAAGATAAAATTTACCTTCTAGCGGAGAGGTAATTTCTTTTAAATTACCTTTAGAAGAAGG
>CAYLSF010000522.1:0-5564 GCA_964385675.1 uncultured Saprospiraceae bacterium | reverse complement strand
TATTACATCGATATTCTCAAAAAATGGGTTTACCTTTTAATAATTATAATCATATTCACATAGATGAACAAGGAATTTTTTGGCTAGCCTCAAAGGGTAAAGGTTTGGTTCGATGGAATAAAGATGAAAATACTTACATCCAGTACAATAAAGCCAAAGGATTATCCAATGATAATATTTACGCTGTTTATGAAGATGATTATAATAATCTTTGGTTATCTAGTGACTATGGACTGATGTGTTTTGATAAAAAAACAGAAATTGTTAGGACTTACCTTCCTTCTAATGGATTACCACACGAAGAATTTAATACTTATGCACACTTTAAAGATGAAGAAGGATACCTCTACTTTGGTGGTTTAAATGGTATTATTCAGTTTCATCCAAAAGACTTTCAAAATTCTGCTGCTGCTAATAGTTCTTTATTTATTACAAATGTCAATGTACTGGAAGATGGGGCAGAGCAATTTAAAGATAAAACGATAGATTTCAAGAAAGAGCAGGTTGTTTTCCTTGAACCCGATGATAAAATTTTAGAATTTAGAGTCACTTTATTAGACTATGAAGATTCAAAAAAGAATCAATATGCCTACAAAATAGATGATAATCAGTGGATTTATACGAATGAAAATAAAATTTCAATTTTAAACTTACCGTCAGGTGAGTACACTCTTTTCATAAAAGGAATGGGCGTGTCAGGTATTTGGTCAGAAAATATTCTTTCCATTCCTATTGTGGTTAGTACGCCTTTTTATTTAAGATGGTGGTTCATTCTTTTAGTAATTGTATGGATTATAGGTGTTACTCTACTATGGTTAAAATGGCGTGTAAAGCGATTGGAGCAAGATAGAGTAAGGCTAGAAAATGAAGTGCAAAAAAGAACGGCAACGATTAGGCAACAAGCCGAAGCCTTAAAAGAAATGGATGTAGCTAAAACTCGTTTTTTTTCCAATATTACTCATGAATTTAGAACGCCTCTAACCCTAATCATAGGGCCACTTGAAAAGATTATTGCTGATTACCAAGATGCACCTTTCACCAATACATTAAGAAGAGCGCTCAGGAACTCTAATCAATTATTAAGTCTGATTAATCAATTATTAGATTTATCAAAATTAGAGAGTGGGCAGATGAAAATAGAGGTGACACATGGGGATATTGTTGATTATACACGAGAATTAATCAGTCGATTTCAACCTTCTGCACAAGCAAAACAACAAACACTAGCATTTAATACTGCTGTAAGTCATTGGGAGACAAATTTTGATAAAAGAAAGTGGGACAAAATTTTATACAATCTACTTTCTAATGCTATTAAATTTACGCCTAAAGGCGGTGTAATAGATGTATATCTGAATCACATCGTTGAACTCAAACAAAGTTATTTAAATCTAAAGGTTTCAGACTCTGGTATCGGGATAGCTCCAGATAAGCTGAAGCAAATTTTCAATCGATTCTATCAAGTGGATACCTCTTCTACTCGAAATTATGAAGGTACTGGCATAGGTCTGTCTCTGGTGAAAGAATTAGTGGAACTTCAAAAGGGGACAATTAAAGTAAAGAGCGAAATCAAAAAAGGGACAACTTTTTTTATTAAGATTCCAGTGTTGCATCATATAAAAGCGTCACATCAATCATTGGAAGTAGAAAATACAACATCAATTTTAGTTAATAATTTGTCAAACGAAGTTCAGGCAATTGCAGAACCCAAACAAGAATTAGAAAAGGTAGGGCAGGAAGAATTAGAATTACTTTTGGTGGAAGATAATGAGGAAATGCGTCAATATATTCGTTCTTGTTTAAATGGTCAATATAAAATTACAGAAGCTATAAATGGGGAGGAAGGAATACAAAAAGCTTTAGAAATTGTTCCTGATATCATTATTTCGGATGTCATGATGCCGATTAAAAATGGTTTTGAGTTAACTGAATCCATTAGAACAAATCGAATTACGTCACATATTCCGTTGATTCTATTAACGGCTAAGGCTTCGCTTGAAAATAGGTTAGAAGGTCTAAAAAGGGGGGCTGATGCTTATTTGACCAAACCATTTAATCAAAAAGAATTATCGCTTCGTATTGAAAAATTAATTGAAATTCGTAAAATCTTGCAGTTAAGATATGGTAATAATGAAGCAAAGAAAGAAGTCCTAAAAGAGGAGTTTACACAAGAGGATCAGTTTATTACAGAATTAAATCAATACATTAAAGACAATATCAATAATGATAACCTCAATGGAGAAGAATTAAGTAAGGTTTTTGCCATGAGCCGTATGCAGCTTTATCGAAAAATTAGGGCTTTAACCAATCAAACATTAAAAGGTTACATACGACAAATTCAGTTAGAAATGGCAATGGCTTTAATCAAGAAAAATCAATTTAATGTAAGTGAAATTGCATTTCAAACGGGTTTTTCTTCGTTGAGTCACTTTTCTAAGACCTTTAAAAAGGAGTTTGGTAAAACGCCTTCAGAAGTGATGTCTTCTTAAATTTAAAGAACTTCAATAGCCTCCACTTCAAACTTCAATTTTTTCAATCTATTTAAAACGCCTCTTTTGCCTCCAAGGTGTGCTGCACCGATAGCGATACACATACTTTGTGATTGAATCATTTGAGCAATGCGATTTGCCATATTTCTATTACGATTATGAATCATAATATTGCGCATACCTTTTGCACTTTTATGCGTGATGGTATATATTTCTTCAATATTTCCATCTTGATATAGTTGGGCTAACTGACGCATTTCCGTACAAAATTCATCATATTTACGAACCATATTCCATAATCCTTTCACTTGTGTTTCGATTGGAATCAGATTTAGAATTTCTAGTTGCTCATCAAAAGTTTCTATACCTAGTAACGTCTTACCTTCTTCTTTAGCAAATTCAAAGAGTGTTGCATCCAAAGCCAAAGGCATATCTGCTTGAAAATATGCTGCTGTAACCAAATTGCTGATTGCCATCGGTTTGCTTTTTGCAAAAACATCCAAAGGCATTCCCATATTTTCCTGCAAGAAGGCATCAATTTTTTTATATCGCTTGGGTTTGATATAATCATTCAAAGTTGTGCCTTCTGGCAAAAGCATATAAGCTTGAATTAGATTTTGATCCGCTTCGTCTAATTTAAATTCCGTCGCAAACGCTTCGCAAGACTGAATGATTGCTTTGATTTTATCCAATAAGTAAAAAGCTCGTTGGTCTTGAATGTGCATAGTTCCCACCAAATAGGAGGTGTGTTCGATGGATGGTTTAGAGATTTTCCAGAGTAAAGACATAGATTTTAATTTTGAATAAAAAATATAACTATTCAGCTATTCTCGGTTTAGAGAATTTAATATTTATTAGCTCTTATTTATCATTACAATCCATTATTTGCGTAGCATATTTTCAAAAAATGGATGTATTTAATTTACAAATTATTACAAATATTAAAAAAGCTAAACCGAGAACAGCTGAGTATAATAGTAAGTTCGTCAACGCTTTAGAGTTAACGAACTTACTGAATTATTTTAAGCCAATGCCTTATTAGCCGCACGCTTACGCTCATGTTCTTTTAAATACACTTTACGCATACGCATATTTAAAGGTGTGACTTCTAAGTATTCATCATCAGCAATGTATTCCATCGCTTCTTCTAATGAAAATTGAATTGGTGGAGCTAGTTTCACCTTATCGTCTGCTCCTGAAGAGCGCATATTGGTTAATTTCTTTGTTTTTGTAACATTTACCACTAAATCCACAATTCTAGAGTTTTCCCCAATTACCTGACCTTCATAGACTTCTACACCAGGAGGAATGAAAAATTTACCTCTATCTTGTAATTTGTCCAAAGCATAAGGAATCGTTGTTCCAGTGTGTAATACAATTAATGAACCTTTATTTCTCCCTGGAATCTCACCTTTCCATGGTTGATAATCGTTAAAACGATGAGACATTACCGCTTCACCAGCCGTAGAGTTTAAAATTTGGGTACGCATACCAATGATCCCTCTTGAAGGAATACTAAATTCTAAGTGAATAATATCCCCTTTGGTTTGCATCACCATTAACTCTCCTTTTCGCTGTGTAGCAATTTCTATGACTTTACCAGAAAATTTTTCAGGAACATCTATAGTTAGAACTTCCACAGGTTCGTGCTGCTTACCATCAATTTCCTTGATAATTACTCTAGGTTTTCCTACTTGCAATTCATATCCCTCTCTCCTCATAGTTTCTATTAAAACTGCCAAATGCATCACTCCTCGTCCATACACATTATAAGAATCAGGAGAAGCTGTTTCTTCAATCTTTAAGGCTAAGTTCTTTTCTGTCTCTTTATATAATCTATCTCTTAAATGGCGAGAGGTCACAAATTTCCCTTCTTTACCAAAAAATGGAGAGTTGTTTACGGTAAACAACATACTCATAGTCGGTTCATCAATAGAAATTGGTGGTAATGCTTCAGGATTTTCAAAATCGGCAACTGTATCTCCAATATCAAATCCGTCAAGACCTGTTACAGCACACAAGTCTCCACTAGAGATTTCCTCTACTTTCTTTTTTCCTAGTCCGTCAAATGTAAATAAGTCTTTGATTCTAGATTTAACAATTTTACCATCCCGCTTCATCAAATTAACGGGTTGATTCGCTTTAATTGTTCCTCTTGTCACCTTACCAATTGCGAATCTTCCTACATAATTAGAAAAGTCTAAAGAGGTAATCTGCATTTGAAGCGGTCCTTCTTGCGTCTTAGGTGCAGGAATATGTTCCAAGACTTGATCTAACAAGTAAGAAATATCATCTGTTTTGTCGTTCCAATCTTCACTCATCCATCCAAATTTTGCAGAACCATAAACAGTAGCAAAGTCTAGCTGTTCTTCTGTAGCATCTAAGTTAAACATCAGGTCAAAAACGGCTTCTTGCACCTCATCAGGTCGGCAATTTGGCTTATCAACTTTATTGATGACTACAATCGGTTTCAATCCCAGACTGATTGCTTTTTGTAACACATAGCGAGTCTGTGGCATAGGTCCCTCAAAAGCGTCAACTAAAAGCAGCACCCCATCCGCCATATTTAATACTCGCTCCACTTCACCTCCAAAATCGGCGTGACCAGGTGTATCAATAATATTGATTTTAGTATCCTTGTAAGTAACAGATACATTCTTAGAGACAATCGTGATCCCTCTCTCTCGTTCCAAATCATTATTATCCAAAATCAATTCCCCTACCTCTTGATTGTTACGAAACAATCGACAATGATGTAAAATCTTATCTACCAAAGTTGTCTTACCATGATCGACGTGTGCAATAATTGCGATATTTCTTAAAGCCTTCATTTGCTATATATTTTCAAAAAATCATTCGATTTTAATTTGAGGGTGCAAAGGTACGCATAAAAAAATAAACACATCATTTTGACGCTATTAAAACAATATTAATATGACCAAACGCATATATTTTACTTGATTTTATATTAAAAAATGTATAGATTTGAATAGACTCAAACACATTCGCACATCCAAGACTAAATTTTTACATTTAACAAACCAATCAAATTAAAATATATTTAAAAGATTAAAA
>CAYLSF010000521.1:0-5571 GCA_964385675.1 uncultured Saprospiraceae bacterium | reverse complement strand
TTTAACTCGGATTTAGCGACGACGTTGAACAATTTGGGGATGTTGTATCGTAGTACTCAAGATTATAGTAGAGCGGAGATTAAATATTTGGAAGCAGAGCAGCTATATCGTGAATTGATTAAGGAAGAAAAATCGTTTAACTCGGATTTAGCGAGTACGTTGAACAATTTGGGCGTGTTGTATAGTAGAATTCAAGATTATAGTAGAGCGGAGGTTAAATATTTGGAATCAGAAAAGATAAGACGTGAATTGATTAAGGTAGAAAAATCGTTTAAATCAGATTTAGCAGGTACATTGAACAATTTGGGGGTGTTGTATGATAAGATGAAAGACTATAGTAGAGCGGAGGAGAGACTTTTGGAAGCGGAAAAGATAAGACGTGAATTGATTAAGGCAGAAAAATCGTTTAAATCGGATTTGGCGAGTACGTTGAACAATTTGGGTAATTTGTATTGTAGTATTCAAGATCATAGTAAAGCAGAGACTAAATATTTGGAAGCGGAAAAGATAAGACGTGAATTGAGTAAGGCAGAAAAATCATTTAACTCGGATTTAGCGACGACGTTGAACAATTTGGGGATGTTGTATCGTAGTATTCAAGATTATAGTAAAGCAGAAGCTAAATGTTTGGAAGCAGAGCAACTATATCGTGAATTGAGTAAGGCAGAAAAATCGTTTAACTCGGATTTAGCGATGACGTTGAATAATTTGGGGGCATTATATTTTAGTATTCGAGATTATAGTAGAGCAGAGGCTAAATATTTGGAAGCAGAAGATATAATACGTAAATTGATTAAGGCAGAAAAATCGTTTAACTCGGATTTAGCGAGTACGTTAAATAATTTGGGATGGTTATATGTAAATACCAAAACTTATAAAAAGGCGGAGGAGAGGCTTTGGGAAGCGGAAAGGATAATACGTGAATTAAATAAGGAAGAAAAATCGTTTAACTCGGATTTAGCGAGTACGTTAAATAATTTGGGATGGTTATATGTAAATACCAAAACTTATAAAAAGGCGGAGGAGAGGCTTTGGGAAGCGGAAAGGATAATACGTGAATTAAATAAGGAAGAAAAATCGTTTAACTCGGATTTAGCGAGTACGTTGAACAATTTTGGGGTGTTATATCATAGTATTCAAGATTATAGTAAAGCGGAGGAAAGGCTTTTGGAAGCGGAAAGGATAATACGTGAATTGAGTAAGGAAGAAAAATCGTTTAACTCAGATTTAGCGATGACGTTGAATAATTTGGGGGTGTTATATCGTAGTATTCAAGATTATAGTAAAGCGGAGGAAAGGCTTTTGGAAGCGGAAAAGATAAGACGTGAATTGATTAAGGTAGAAAAATCGTTTAAATCGGATTTAGCGATGACGTTGAACAATTTGGGGGTGTTGTATCTATTAATGGATTCTATCTCGTTAGCTCGTGAAAAAATAGAAGCGGCGATTGCCATTCGTCGAACCTTAGCGATGGCTTATCCTACGGCTTTTGACTTGGATTTAGCGACTTCTCTAATTGTTGGTAGTTTAACTTATCAGCGATTGGATAATTTAGATAGTCTAGCGGTTTACTTAAAAGAAGCAGGGGATTTAGCGATGAAATATCCCAATAATGTACAAGCACAGGGGTTACTGGCTACTATTGTACAAATAGCAGAAACTGTAGAGCAACCCAAAATATCAAATAAATATGAGCCAATTTATCGGCGTATTCAAGCACTACAACGGGAGTTACGGACGATACCTAAAGATGCGGATAAGGTAAAATTACAAATGATTATTGTTCAGAAGTATGATTCGCTCTTTATTGCCCTCCCTGATAATGCGACCATCAAAACTGAAGCAGCAGGGGCGTATGGCAATTTAGCTTGGTATCAGCTATTTACTCAAGACTTCAAGGGGGCAGCTACGGCAGCACAGCAAGGACTTGCCCTAGACCCTACACAACAATGGATCAATATAAACTTAGCGAATGCTTATCTTTTTAGTGGTCAGTATCAAAAAGCTAAAGTCATTTATGCCGATTATAAAGATAAACCATGGTCAGAGAGTGGTGGAGATGGCGATTATAAAACCTACAAAGAAGTCTTTTTAGAAGATTTGGAGACGTTAGAAAAAGCAGGGATTAAACATAAGAAAGTAAAGAAGATTCGGAAGTTGTTGAATAGATAAGGATAGGGGAAGAAAAATTAGCCACAGATTTACACAAATTAAAAGGATTTTTAAAAATATAGATACTTTAAAAACCTAAGTCTAGATTTGTTGTAATACTTAAAAGAACAGTAATAGAGGTTTGAAAATGGGGTGACTCATTTTCAAACCTCTATTTTTAATTAAAAAAAGTGGTCGAATTATTTCAAGAAAGTCCAATGTTACTGCTATTTATTGTAGCCGCTTTAGGTTACGGTGTAGGCAGTATTAAAATAAAAGGGAGTAGCCTAGGAGTTGCAGCGGTGTTATTTGTAGGGTTGATTTTTGGAGCATTGGATAAATCCATTCAGTTGCCTAATATTTTATTGGTGTTGGGTTTATCCGTATTTGTGTATAATATCGGATTGAGTAGTGGCCCTAGTTTTTTTGCTTCTTTTAAAAAGGGCGGTGCTCAGACCCTGTTATTTGTAGTGGCGATGTTGACTTTTTCTGCTTTATTAGCGGTGGGCTTACATTATGCTTTTGGATTTAGTGCGGCGGTGACGGCTGGCTTGTTTGCAGGAAGCAGTACTAATACAGCAGCATTAGCAGGGGTATTAGATACCATGTCAGGGGAAGCAGAAGGGGAAGCGTTAAATCAGTTATTGGAAGAAACGGTAGTCGGGTATTCCTTGTCTTATCCAATGGGTGTTTTAGGGGTGATGATTGCCATTTTAATTATGAAACGCCTTTTGCGGATTGATTTTAAAAAAGAGGCGTATGATCTTCGCAAGGATTATCCTGTAGAGCAGAATTTAATTAATCAAACCATTCTAATTAAAAATGAAGCCATTACCAATCGAACGCTTCGGGATTTAATGAAGCAGTATAAATGGACAGTTGTTTTTGGTCGATTGAAAAGAGGAGAAGAAGTTAGTTTGATTAATTGGGATACGCAGTTTCAGTTGAATGATGTGGTAAGGGTAACAGGGGCAGCAGAGCAATTGGAGGAAATGCAGGCCTTATTCGGAGAAGAAATATTGGATGCGTTTACTTATGACCAAAAGGATTTTGAGATGAATCGAGTGTTTGTATCGAATCCCGATGTGGCGGGGCAAACCCTAGCGAGTTTAGATATTCCTTCCAAATATTCTGCGGTTATTACTAGAGTGAAACGAGGGGATATTGATTCTATGGTGAATAGCCAAACTATTTTTGAGTTGGGGGATAGAGTGCGGTTTATTTCTAAAAAAGAAGATATGCCTGCTCTAGTAAAGCTATTTGGAGATTCGTATCATAGTTTAAGTCAGATTAACTTGCTGTCTTTTGGTTTGGGCATGGCATTGGGATTATTACTAGGTAAAATTGTATTTACCTTGCCTGGCGGAATTAATTTTCAATTGGGTTATGCTGGAGGCCCTTTGATTGTGGGATTAATCTTAGGCTCATTGCGTCGTACAGGGCCAATTGTTTGGACGTTGCCTTATAGTGCGAATTTGACTTTACGACAATTTGCATTGATTCTTTTATTAGCCGTTATTGGTGTACGCTCTGGTCATACCCTGTTTACAACAATTATGGATGGTGGAGCAGGATTAATATTTTGGGCAAGTGTGATTTTGACCATTACAACCGCTATGGTGACACTTTGGGTGGGTTATACATTTTTAAAAATTCCTTTTACTTTTCTTATGGGAATGACCGCGAATCAACCCGCTATTCTTGATTTTTCCATTGAGCAATCTAAAAATCAACTACCCACTGTTGGATATTCTATTATGTTTCCAATTGCCCTGATTATCAAGATTGTCTATGCTCAAGTTTTGTTTTCGATATTGTATTAGACTGGATACTTGTTACTGGATGCTGGATGCTGATTGAGTGATAATGAAATCTCATACTTGAAAAGTTGGGAATACTGGATACAAAAAAGGTAGTTTAAATTATTATCCATAACCTACTGCTAATTCAATCCTCTGGTTTAAGGAAATCATTAGGTATTATACCTCACTCCTCAATACAATGTAAGCGTATTAAATTAAAGTCTTTTTATCAAAAAATCCGTTTCATTTGCTAATTTGCACACCAAATCAAATTATAAACTTTGCATACCTAGCAGTTGTACGTTTGGAAAAATGAATCAAGTAAGCTAGGTTATTTTAAATTCGATAAATATGGAAGCGTTTTTAGAATTTTTTGAGACCATGCCGAGTTGGCAAAAACTACTTTGGATTATTACTTGTATTTCTGCAAATTGGCTCGTAGAATTGGGAATTCCGCTTGTCAAATTTGATTATAAAAAATGGCGTCATGCTGGTGTTAATTTTGTATTTCTAGCGAGTGACTTAACGATTAATGTGCTTTTCGGATTGGCGACTCTAGGGATTTTTGCCTGGATATCTGCTAATGAATTTGGGCTATTAAATATGGTGGAATTACCAATCTGGGCAGAATTATTATTGGCGGTGATGATACTTGATTTTACCGCTCAATACCTGGTTCATTATCTTCTACATAAAGTAAAATGGATGTGGAAGTTTCACATGGTGCATCATAGCGACACACAAGTAGATGTAACTACGGCGACCCGTCATCATCCTGGGGATTATGTGATGAGAGAAGTGTTTGCGTTAGGTGCGGTCTTTATTGCGGGTATTCCATTGGCTTTTTACCTATTCTATCGAATCATAACCGTGTTTTTTGCTTACTTTACACATGCTAACTATTATCTACCTCAAAGTGTAGATAAAGCATTAAGCTACGTATTTGTTACGCCTAATATGCACAAGTTTCATCATCATTTCGAGCGTCCGTGGACAGATACTAACTTTGGTAATATCTTTTCTTTTTGGGATAGAATCTTTGGTACGATGGTTTATGATGATCCGCATAAAGTCGTCTATGGTTTAGATGTAGCAGATGATAGTAAAGATAAGGATTTAGCGTATCAATTTAAATTACCTTTCGATAAGTCGATTAAGACGGATTATTGATTTTAAAGCTTTTCGTTGACGATGTAAGTGATTTTTAACTGTAAGGTTCACAATCTCTATAGTTCTTGGGATTGTGAACTTTTTATTTGATAAATGTTTGATATTCAAAAAATATGGTTTTAACCTCTCTTAATACAGCAATTACTGATTTAGGTTTTTGGGAAAATCATAAGTCAGAAATTTTATATCATAAATCATAAATCCGTATGATTTTTCCTATTCAACAGATATAAGATTTATGTCCCGATAGCTTCCCGTACAGTAGTCGGGAGGGATGATGTATGACCTGCCTGTCGGCAGCTTACGTTTACACACATCTTGTGACATAGTAATTTAGATGTAAAATTTGCTTTTAATTAACTACGGAGTGGTTCAATATTAGTACCTACGGGTGTAAACCCGTAGTGGGAAAAGCACATTAATCGAACTACGGAGTAGTTCAACTCGT
>CAYLSF010000520.1:0-5572 GCA_964385675.1 uncultured Saprospiraceae bacterium | reverse complement strand
CTTAATTCAAAAAGATACTGCAAATGCCGCATAACATATTAGTATTTATAAAATGCGACATTTTGAGATGCACCCGTGTCGAGTGGATTTTATTAAAATCAACCAACATGATTAATGTGAAAGACTATTTAGTAACGAATAAAAAATTACCTCACTTAAATCGAAGAGTTATTATTTTACCGTTCCTTAATAAGTAACATTATTAGAAAAAGAAATTCCAAAGGTAATACGTATAATTCGTTACTCAGGATTTGAATTTTGGGATTTGAGATTTGGAATTTCCATTTTGACGAGTTTAAATTTTTGGAATTTTTAAAATATGGAATATTTATACAATCAGGCATATATTAATGGAGAATGGATAACAAAAGAGCAAACCTTTTATGTAGTTAATCCTTTTGATGGTTCAAAAGTCGCTGAAGTAGCTGATTGCAATAGAGCGGATACTAAAAATGTTATCGAGGCAGCACACGAAGCTTTTCAGTCTTGGAGTAAGAAGACTGCACATGAAAGAAGTAATATCCTAAAAAAGTGGTATCAGCTCCAAATGGATAATATAGAAGCATTGGGGCGATTGCTGACCATTGAACAAGGAAAACCATTGAAGGAAGCAATGGGTGAAATCCGCTATGGAGCTTCGTTTGTAGAGTGGTTTGCGGAGGAAGCAAGGCGATTGTACGGTGATGTCATTCCTGGGCATAGTCAGGATAAACGGATTACGGTAATTAAACAGCCTATTGGTGTAGTTGGAGCAATTACACCGTGGAATTTTCCAAATGCGATGATTACTCGAAAAGTTGCACCTGCTTTGGCTGCAGGTTGTACTGTAGTTATAAAACCGTCGGATTTGACACCTTTATCTGCATTGGCATTGGCAGCATTAGCGGAGGAGGCAGGATTTCCAAAGGGTGTTTTCAATGTAATTACCTGTAAAGATCCTGTTGAAATCGGGAAGGAATTGACCTCAAATCCATTGGTCAAAAAATTGTCTTTTACAGGTTCGACTAAAGTCGGAAAGTTATTACTGAAACAATCTGCTGATCAAGTAAAGAAAGTCTCACTTGAATTGGGAGGGAATGCACCATTTATCGTTTTTGATGATGCAGATATTGATGCTGCAGTAGATGGCTGTATCGCTTCAAAGTTTAGAAATGCAGGACAAACTTGTGTTTGCACGAATAGAATTTTTATACAAGAAAGTGTTTATGACGCATTTGTAGAGCAATTAGCGGTTAAAGTAGAGCGATTAAAAATTGGAAATGGTTTGGATGATGGCGTGGAAATAGGGCCAATGATTAACCAAGCTGCTGTTGAAAAAACAGAAATTTTATTAGCTGATGCCCAAGCAAATGGAGGTACGATCAAAGTTGGTGGTGCAAAAACAGAAGGTTTGTTTTTCGAACCTACTTTAATTTGTAATGTCAATCCTACGATGCGAATTTTCAAAGAAGAAATTTTTGGACCGATCGCAGCAGTCTATAAATTTGAAACAGAAAAAGAAGTTATTCAATTAGCAAATAATACAGCGTTTGGTTTAGCTGCCTATTTCTATGGTCGAGATTATGCTCGTATTTGGCGAGTATCAGAAGCCTTAGAGTATGGAATGGTTGGTATTAATACGGGGATGATTTCAACTACAGTTGCTCCATTTGGAGGTATCAAAGAAAGTGGTTTTGGGCGAGAAGGCTCAAAATATGGTATGGATGATTATGTGAATATTAAGTATATGTGTTGGGGCGGAGTGGAGTAATTTTGAATTCTAAGATATATAATCATTCAAAATTACTCGGTTAAACCTTGAGAGAGAGATTTAAAATTAAAAAAACGAAATTTGCAACTTACAAATGACTGAGCAGCCTATGATTCTGTGGTAGAAACAGAATTTGATGCCAAGTGATGTTATGGAAGTGGAAGTAATTGGAGTTTGTATTTTGAGTAATGGTGTGAAGGATGAAAAACTCAATTTCAAATAATATCTTCCTAATTTACTCAAAAAAACACTTTTGCAAGAGATAAAACCTTGTAAAAATGCTTCTAAGTATCAAAACTGAATACAAATATTCTTAGGCTCAGTAAAAAATCGGAGTGCTTCAAAGCCACCTTCTCGACCGACACCTGAGTTTTTAACCCCACCAAAAGGCGTTCGTAAATCTCGAAGTAACCAAGTATTAACCCAAACTATTCCAGCATGAATTTTTTTAGAAATTCGATTGGCTCGACTAATATTTTCTGTCCATAACGTACTAGATAAGCCATATTCCGTACTATTAGCATAGTGTAAAACTTCCTCCTCCGTTTCAAAAGGCATAATAGTGACGACAGGCCCAAAAATTTCCTCTTGATTGGTGCGACAATCGTGTGGTAAGCCTTCTATAATGGTAGGTTCTATATACCAACCTTTTTCGTAGCCTACTGGATGAACAGCATTTCCACCTGCTAAAATGATTCCACCTTCTTTTTTTGCTAACTCAATGTAAGACAATATTTTTTCATAATGAGGTTTGGAAACAACTGCCCCTAAATTTACAGTATCATCAGAAGGATGCCCGACTTTTAAGGCTTTTGTACGTGCTACAAAATCTGTTTTGAACTTTTCATAAATGGATTTTTCTATAAAAATTCTAGAACCACATAGGCAAATTTGTCCTTGATTGGCAAAGGACGAACGAAGCGTTGTATCCAACATTTTTTCATAATTGCAATCTGCAAAAATGATATTGGGATTTTTACCCCCCATTTCTAAAGATACCTTTTTGAAAACGGGAGCAGCAACTCTAGCTATTTCTGAACCTACTCTAGTGCTACCTGTAAAGGAGATTGCTTTGATGTCGGGATGTTTGGTAATTTCTGCTCCTACTTTAAGACCATCCCCATGAACGATATTAAATACGCCTTTAGGCATACCTGCTTCTATACAAATTTTAGACAATAGATAAGCCGTCATCGGGGTTACTTCGGATGGCTTGGCAATAACACAATTACCCGCTGCCAATGCAGGAGCCACTTTCCAAGTAAACAAATACAAGGGTAAATTCCATGGCGAAATCGTTCCAACTACGCCTAAAGGTTGACGTAAGGTGTAGTTGATGGCATCCGTCATTTCATGTGCAGCTGTTGCAAACTGTGTAATTGCTTGTGCAAAAAAACGGAAATTGGAAGAGGCTCTTGGAATATCCACTTTTTTCGCTAACCAAATTGGTTTGCCATTATCCAAGGATTCTGCTTTCGCTAAATCGTCTAAATTCGCTTTAATCAAGTCCGCCACTTTTGTTAAGATTCGACTGCGTTCGGTGATAGGAGTTTCTGACCACAGCGAAAAAGCGGCTTTTGCGGCAACCACAGCGGCATTGACATCAGTAGTATCCGAATTAGGAACTTTGGCATAGACTTGACCTGATGCTGGATCAAATAAGTCTATATATTGTCTACTATTTGGTACGACTAATTCACCATTTATATAATTACTAATTGACTCCATTGTCTCGTTTTTTAACCATTATTTAATGATTGTCTAATTTTTTGGGAACAGAAGTCATCAGGTGAGTTGTTTTCTAAGAATATCGCTTCAATTGTTGCCTACAATGGTTTGAAACAACTCATCTGGTGACTAATCACAAATTTTTCAAAGAACCTATTTAATTTACTTTAATGGCAAATATGCAATTGCCTTTATCTCAATTAATAAGTTCGGATGCGGTAATTGATGAACGGCTACAGTTGTTCGAGTTGGACCCGTTTCATGATTAAAAAAAGTACCATACACTTCATTATAGCCTTTGAAATCTTTCATATCCACTAAAAAAGTCGTGATGTCGATGACATTTGACAAATCAGCATCAAGGCTTTTTAATAATTCTCCAATATTTTGGATAACGGCTTTTGTTTGTGCTTTAATATCTAATTGCCATTTTCCATTTTCATCCTGTACCGCTCCAACGTGCGTATTATCCTTACGACGACTACTTGTACCCGATACATAAATGAAATCACCTACTCGGCGAACGTGTGGATAATGACCAAGAGGCTGTGCTTTATCTTTTAAAACTTTACTTTTCATTCTTCTAGTTTTGAATTTTGAATGATTCTATAAATCATGCAGACAATGCTTTTAATTTTTCATGATAAACCGCTAAAGGAATTGTATCAAAATCATCATTACTACACATTTCAAGCAACAGATTATCTTGTTCTCTACCTCGCTTCATCGCCTGTTCATAAGGTAAATTAGGTTGAAACGTCACCAAGGAATATTTGGAATAATAATCTGGAAATTGTTGCTCTAATTGCATTTCAATTTGACGCTTTCGCATAAAAGCAACGTCATCTACATGATCCCGCATTTCATAGAAATTGTCAATGGCTAAATCCGCAATAGCGTCTGCATTGGCTTTTCGTCTATCTTGAAAAACGGTAAAAACCTTTTCCCAATCGTTCCCATATTCTTCCAAGACTTCATCAAAAACTCGTACATCTTCTAAAGAGGCATTCATTCCTTGACCATAAAAAGGGACAATCGCATGTGAGGCATCGCCCATAATCAAGCCTTTACCAAATGCCTGCCACGGATAGCATTTTATTGTTCCTAAAGTACCGACTAGATTTTCAAAATATTCTTCATACAAATGTGGAATATAAGGCAGTAAAGTTGGATAGTATTTTTCAAAAAAGGCTTTTAGCTTTTCTTTGGAATTAAGCGTATTGAAACCTGCTTCGCCTTCAAACGGATGAAACATCGTCAATGTAAAACTGCCATCTAAATTTGGCAAGGCAATAATCATAAAACTGCCATTAGGCCAAATGTGAAGAGCTTCTTTTTCGATTTGCCAATCACCGTTTTCAGTTGGTAAAATGGATAATTCCTTATAACCGTGTCGCAGAAAATCTTGGGAATAATTGAACAGTAATCGGGTTGTTTTTCCCATCATTGCTCTACGAACAACTGAACCTGCTCCATCTGTTCCTATGACAACTGAACCTTGGTCTTCCTCCGTTTTATTATTAGATTGATAGGTGATTTTAGCGTTTTCTAAATCGATGGATGTTACTTTACAATCAAAGTTTAGTGTAACATTTTCAAATGTATCTGCCTCTTTTATTAAAGCTAAATTTAGTCCAGGTCGAGAAACAGAGTTGATATAGTCCTCTGCTCGTCCACTGTATTTTGATAAAAAAGGATTACCACCTAAAGGATGAATCATTCGCCCACGCATTGGAATACATTCCTTTAAAACTGTCTCTTTGATACCTGCCCTTTCAAGTGCCATTAAGCCTCTAGATGATAAAGCTAAGTTGATAGAACGCCCCGCGTCTTCTACACCTTTTCGCATATCAGGTCGGCGTTCATAAACTACTACTTGAAAGCCTCGTTGTGCCATTCGGATAGCGAGCAACGTACCACATAAACCTGCTCCTACTATTATTATTTTATCCCTTTTCATTTAATGCGTTTTTTAAAATACGGTAGAAGTTATAGACATCCCCATAAGAATTATACATTGGAACAGGTGCAACTCTAATCACATCAGGTTCTCTCCAATCCGCTATAACTCCTTGTTCTGTAATTTTATTAAAC
>CAYLSF010000519.1:0-5572 GCA_964385675.1 uncultured Saprospiraceae bacterium | reverse complement strand
AGCGGTTCGAATCCGCTCGCGCCCTCCAAAATTCAACGAGGAGATAACCTAAGGTTATCTCCTCGCTTTTTTTATGGCTCTATCATATTTCATATAATTTCCCAAAAACTCGCTAGAAATAGATGAATAAAGCAAATATTTTAAAGACCGCCATTATTTCTTTTAGTGAAAAGGCGTTTGAAAATACGTTAAAAACAAAATACTGTTTGAGCGGAGCGAGTTTATTTTGTTTAGTATTTTCAAATGTCTTGTAGCGTTAAGAAAGAAATCAAGGCTTGATTTTTTGGTACTTTTTTATCAAGAAAAAAGTACAGTCATATAGAGATTCACTATGGCACAATAAACCGAAAAGCCTTTTCAATCAAAATAAACTGCACAGGTGTATTTCCCACATATTCGCCATCTAATTCCAACATTGTTGGTTCATCGTCAGTCGCTTCTACTTTTATCTCTTTTGCATGCGTCACCATAGCACTCGGATGTCGCTTAATCAAACCACCATACATAAAAGGCGTGGATAAAATCACTAGTGGAATGGCTAAATGTTTCACCGTAGATAATGCAAATTGACCATCATTCGGCTCTGCTTGTGGTACAAACTGCATCCCTCCCCCACTATATTTACAAATACCT
Source organism: uncultured Saprospiraceae bacterium (assembly GCA_964385675.1). Taxonomy (GTDB): domain Bacteria; phylum Bacteroidota; class Bacteroidia; order Chitinophagales; family Saprospiraceae; genus CAYLSF01. The sequence goes on along the minus strand of CAYLSF010000519.1, from coordinate 4,939 downwards.
ACATTAATGGTATAAAATCTATCTTCTTGTGTTTTGCCATCAAACCAAACTTTTGCTTTTCGAGTTGTGTACTGAAATAGACATCGCAAGACGAGATAAAAGTAAAAGATTTTATTACTCGCAAAATTGGGTTCCTCATTGGATTTTTTCGTTACAAAACCATCATACGCCATACCCGCTACATTTAAAAAATAACGGGTTTGAGGTTGACCATCTTTATAAAAATCGGCTTGTCCAATATCTTGAACACTCGTTTTACCACCTTGGATTGCTTCAATCGCTTTATCAATATTTCGAGGAATTTGATGTGTTTTTATCCAATCATTTCCCGTTCCTATTGGAATTAAAGCTTGTGTGACTTCTGATGTAGGTACGACTTGTTGAAGCATAATGCCATTCATCACCTCATGATGTGTACCGTCTCCCCCGACTACGCCCAATTGTCGATATCCTTTTTCTATAGCTGCTTTGGCCAATTGAATCGCATGACCTTGATATTCTGTAAAGACTACTTCAAAATCAAGATTCGCAGCTTGCAGTTTAGTTTCAATCGACGACCATTCTTTTTGGACTCGCCCTGTAGCCGCCATCGGATTGACGATAAAATACCATTTTAAACGATATGAGTTATTGGACATAATAATTGGTATTGATGAAAGGTAAATTTAAGGATTATTCGTAATTACTGATTCGTAATTCTTAATTTCCTAGATTTTTGTAATCTATTTTTAAAAGTAAGTGTTTGTAAGTATGGTCGAATTCATTCGACCTTATATGATTCAGTCGAATAAATTCGACTATACTTTTTTATTAATAATATCATACATTATTATGACAGCTAACATACATACGAATAAAGGTATTATGACAGTAACATTTTACGAAAAAGATGCCCCAGGCACGGTAGCCAACTTTGTAAAACTATCAAAATCAGGATTTTATGATGGTTTAACTTTCCACCGTGTAATTCCAAACTTTGTTATTCAAGGTGGATGCCCTCACGGAACAGGTACAGGTGGTCCAGGATACAAAATTCCTTGTGAATTAACAGGTGATAATCAATACCATGATAAAGGGGTTTTATCTATGGCACATGCCGGTAGAAACACAGGTGGTTCGCAGTTTTTTATCTGCCACAACCGTCAAAACACCGCTCACTTAGATAGAAACCACACTTGTTTTGGTAAGGTAACTGAAGGTGTAGAGGTGATTGATATGATTCAACAAGGAGATACTATCGAAAAGATTGTGATTAATGATGCCGTAGAAGCATAGATAAGACACTCGACTTTTGACAATCGACAATCGGAGTACCGAAAGTCGATTGTCGATTGTCGCATTTAAAGCTTTATAAATTTATTGCGATAAATCCCGTTTTCTGTTTTTATCAAGAGAATATACAATCCTGATTCCAATTCCGTAATATTTAACACTTGCCTATTACCTTCAAATCTTTCTTGAATCACTCGTTTTCCATTTAAGTCATAAACTTCAATTCTTCCGTTCGTCAAATAATCTTCTATTGAAATTTCAATTTGATAGTTCGAAGGATTTGGAGCTATATTAATTTCTTTTTGAGTGAATATTTTCTTTGTGGACATCGTAGTACAATCAGAAAAAGTATATCTAGAAAAAAGGAAGGTATCCTTTTCCATGTAACAATCCAATCCACCCCCTGATTCAAAATAACCATAATGCGGAAGTAACCCTCTATCACTTCCAACTCCTTCTATTACATAGGCTATTTCTATAACGAGACTATCATTAGGAGCTAGGTCAAACCCAATTCGTTTTCGAGGTTCATTCTTAATTGTAATAGAATCAACTGTTGAAACGATGAAGTACATAGGACTACTAGGATTAGTATCTAATCCCCACCATTGAATCGTATCGCCGATGTTGACATTGAAATCATATAGGATATGATCCACGGAATCCTCTCTAAAGAAAATTACATTATTATCCTCTCTTATCCAGCCTTTAACACCATCACTATACACATTAAAATTATATAACTCGCGTTCAAAAAGGATTTCATAATTCTTATTATTGATAGTAGTATCTCCTATCATTGTGTATTCTTGCGATAAAGACCAAGGTATCCCAGATTCACTTTCTTTCCAAAAAGGTTCATCTGCTGTGGTTGGAAAAGTCTGTGCTGTAACTACCAAAGCCCAACAAAAAGTAAAGTTGCAAAATAGTAAAAGTGCTTTCATGGTATTATGATTTTAATGTGATAAATAGATTTCTTGGATTTAAAGTCAAAGGGGACAAAAGGAATGAACTACAATAATCTTATTGTGTTTTGGTCTTTTATGGATACACGAGTAAATTTAAGGATAGGTTTGAATGGATTGAGTTAACTTAAAAAATAATTGTAACTATTGAGAAAAAGGACTGGCTTGTAAATAATCGCATTTTAGTCACAATAAAATCATTAAGAACTAAAATCAATTTTGTTTAAACAACAACTAGCAAAATTCATCAAAATGTAATTGTATGAAAAATACATTAAATCATAATTTAGATACTATTGAGCAACAACACTATAATTAATGAAGTTGTTACTTATACCTTATTTTAGTATTTTTGAAAAAACGTAAATTATGGAAGTTGTATTAGAAACACAAGAAGAACTTAAAAGACGGAAGAAAGGTATGGGAAGTAAAAATCATTCAGGGTTACAATCTAATCTACTTTTAGAGTTAGGAATTAAATATCGTAAAGTTTATAGATTTGTTGTTGAATTAAGCTTAGAAGTTGATGGCGTAGAAAAAATACCTGATTTATCTATTTATAAAAAATTCAAAGTAACCCCAGGCTATGATGAAACCCGAATGAAAGATTTACCACTTGGTGTGATTGAGATTTTATCCCCTACCCAAAGTTTAACGGAGTTAGTGGTAAAAGCAAGAACATATTTTGATGCAGGGATTTTATCTTATTGGCTAGTTACCCCTGACCTTCGTGCTATTTATGTATATAGCGATAGTGAAAACTACAAAGCCTACACCTACAAAGAAGTATTGAAAGATGAAAAATTGGATATTGAATTGCCTTTGATGACGCTTTTTGAGTAGGTTTTACAAACGAGATAATTATGGAACAAACAAAGGATAAATTACCAACCTATAAGTTTTCTTCCTTTACCGAACAGATGGTAAAAGATGCTTTTGGTCTAAAGCAAACCCTTGAACCCGAAGGCTACTTGACTGATTGGATTCAAAAAGCGAAGTCATTTGACGTAAGTACAGAAGAAACTAAAGTGCTAACTCGCCTCAATAAAAAACTAAAATTATTTGTACGAGGGTGGAATGAACAAGAGTTGAGAGGAAAATTTATTGATCCTGTATTGGAGTTAGTAGATTTCGATATGTATAGTTTAGAAATCGCTTCTTTTGCAGAGCGTGAGATGAAAGTAACTTATAACAATAGCATCATTCAAGGTAAAGTAGAATGGATGGTGGCGAAAGGCGTTTATGCTCCCAAACAACCTTTTTTTTTATCCATCAATGCAAGAAGGAAAAGGACAGCTCCAATGATCCACTTGGTCAGCTTTTAGTCACCTTATGTGCTGCAAGGCTACTCAATAATGCACAGCCAAAAGTCACCCTATTCAACCCAAATCCCACTTCTTTTAGCCACATTCCTTTGTATGGAATTTACATCATTAGTCGTGCATGGTTTTTTATTAGGTTGAAAGACAAACATTACTTTGTCTCTAAGGCTTACAATTCAGAAGAAATGGAAGATTTGGAGTTTATTGTGAAGATGCTAAAGGCACAAAAGCAAATGATTTTGGGATTGGTGGAGGAGAAGGGCTGAGCGTATAATTTTTATTAATCACCAAGTGACGATTCAATTGAGGTTTACTATGGATTTTAATAGGTTGGCGATATTGTAATTCTTCGATTATGATATTTTGATGTCCTATTATTTTTCTATTGAATTTAATAAATCGTAGAATTTAACTTTTTAAAATAGAAAACTATTAAAAAATAACAAAAACTATTATTTTAAGATTAGCGATTTGGTGTTTTAAAACATAATATCTATATTTGCGTAATGACTTGATAAAGCACCATAAAAGCAAGGATTGAAGCTTTCTTCATGTCATATCAACGGCTACGTTAAACGAGTGCTTTCCATAATAGTGAGGTGTAAGCAAACAAAAAGGTTCTAACACATACAAATGGTTAGAACCTTTTCTGATCATTATTATCCTAATATATTTGATCAAATGGTTATAATTTAAATCAATACTGTTGTGGTTTGAAAAAAGATCTTATCATTTGAATCACAATAGCAGTAATCCATCCTACTATTTCTGTATATAAATCTGTATATCCCAAAAAGTAACAGAATATTGTTACAATACTGATTCCATTTATCACTACTACTTCTTCGGTAACATTTGATCTTAATAAAATTCTTAATGCGATTCGTCGCACAAAAGAAATCAAAACCAATTCGTATCCTCCTTTTAATAAAAAAACTGTTACTATAAGTAACTCAAGCCCCAAGTACATTGTATTAGAACAAGTAACAAAATGATATTGTCTTGTTATCTGTCCTATTTTTCTTGATAATTTGTGGTCACAGATTAGGCTTCCTAAACTTTGAAGCTTTCTGCATGCTATATCCACAGCGACGTTAAACATTTGGCAGAGCCAATTACATAAATATCTGATGTATGACATCAATTCGTGGTTTGTACAACCTTACCAATTTAAATTTCATGATCATTTAATTTTAGTTTAATAAATTGATTATCAGTTTTTTGTGTGTAAATTTTATTGAGAAAAAATTAGGTGAAAAATAATGTTTTAATACAGGTTTTGGAGACTTTTTCGCGCAAAGAAATGACTCGCTTTGTGGAATTCACGCATTCGCCTTATTTCAATAAGCACGAACAGGTGCGCGCTTTGGTGGATTATTT
>CAYLSF010000518.1:0-5574 GCA_964385675.1 uncultured Saprospiraceae bacterium | reverse complement strand
TGCTGAATTTTAGCTAGAATTTAGTTAAAAAAGTGGAACGTATTTTATTATTTTTGCCATCCTATCAGGATATGATGCGATGTATTTTTTATATAAATACAAAGAAGCCATTGTGGAGAAGGAACAGCTCAAACAAGCTCATACACAGAGTCAATTGGATAATTTAAGAAATCAAATTAACCCACATTTTTTATTCAATAGTTTGAATACACTAATGAATTTGATTCCAATGGATTCTGATAGAGCAATGAATTATTTGAGTAAGCTTTCTAAATTTTATAGATATACGGTTAGCAATCAAGAGCAAACTTTAGTGCCGCTTTATACAGAGTTAGAAAACACCAAAATCTATGCGGATTTATTACACGAGCGTTTTCATAACGGCATTCAAATTCAGTTTCCCGATTTAAAAAATACCAAAGTTCAAATACTCCCTTTGTGCCTTCAATTGTTGATAGAAAATGCAGTCAAGCACAATATCGTCGCCAATAAAAAACCGTTAACCATCCAATTAGAACTCATAGAAAATCAAACCTATATCCAAGTCAAAAACAATATTCAAAAGAAAATACAACCCGTCAGTTCAACAGGTATGGGATTAAAAAACATTAAAAATCGAGTTGCTTTTTTCACGGACTTACCCGTCATCATCGAAGAAACAGAGACAGAATTTAAAGTGGCAATACCTCTTTTGAACGGTGAACGATAGACGGTGAACGGACGGCTTCGCCCTGTCTGCTGACAGGCAGACTTGACGGTTTTAAGAAGTTGCGAAGTAACTACTTTGAACCAATGAATCAGCGAAACCATGTAACAATAAAACCATGAATTCCATGAACATCTTAATCATAGAAGACGAAATCAATGCGTATCAATATTTGCATACGATCATCAAAAAGATAAAACCACAGGTACGATGTTTAGCACATTTAGAAAGTGTAGAAGAAGCCATTAATTGGCTGCACCAAAATGAAGCCCCCGATTTAATTTTCTTAGATATTCAATTGTCAGATGGATTGAGTTTTGAGATTTTTAAACATGTGAAGGTGCAATGTCCAATTATTTTTACAACGGCTTATGATCAATATGCGATAGAAGCCTTTAAAGTAAATAGCATCGACTACTTACTCAAACCTATTCATAAAGATGATTTGAAACGAGCATTGGATAAATTTGACCAACAACAAATGACGTCAAATGCTGGATTATCTACTCAACTACAATCTATTTTTGGTCAAATGAATACGGCTACGAAACACCGCTGTTTGGTCAAAAAAGGAAATCATTTTGAATTTATTAATGTAAGCGATATTGCTTTTGTACATTCGGAAGATGGGTTGACCTTTTTACATACGTTCAAAGGTAAAAGTCATTTGTACAATCATTCCATTGAAAGCCTCATGAAAAGCATTGATGCCACTACTTTTTTTCAAATCAATAGAGGGCAGATTTTAAATATTAATGCCATTCATAAGATTCATCCCTTTTTTAATCAACGTTTAAAAATTGAATTAAATGTGCCTGTTAAAACAGAAGAATTTATAGTGAGTCGGGCGAAAGTTCAGGTGTTTAAAAGTTGGGTGGATGCTTAATGACTTGTTATTAGTTGCTCCGTGATTAAGGAACTATTTATATAATTTATACTGATAATCATTAATAAAATCTCTGCTTAAACTCAGTTTATTTCTCGTTTGAACTCTACGTAACTTCAAAACTCAACCCAAAACATAACTTTTATGGTGTCAAAATAGAGTTTTTAGTATTTTTATCCAATTTTTGCGTAAAAAAAGTTAATTTTAAGGATTAATTCAAACAACCTTGAATGAAAATCCTACACACATCAGATTGGCACTTAGGACAACGCCTGCTCAACCGAGATCGTCGCATCGAAAATGAGCGCGTTTTAAATTGGTTATTGGAAACTATCAAGACCGAAGCAATTGAATTACTAATTGTAGCCGGTGATATTTTTGATACGATGAATCCCCCAAATTATGCTCGTAATTTATACTATGGCTTTCTCAATAAAATACAAAAAACCAACTGTCGGCATGTCGTTATAGTAGGTGGGAATCATGATTCGCCGTCCATGCTAAATGCCCCTAAAGAATTGTTACAATCCTTGAATATTCATATCGTGGGATGTGCAACACAGCCGATAGAAGATGAAATTATTGAACTACGAGATAGTCAAGGAAATATTGAAGCGGTTGTGGCTGCTGTCCCTTTCTTAAGAGATCAAGATATTCGACAAAGCATTAGTGGCGAAACAAGTTTGGAAAGATTGGAGCGAGTCCGTCAAGGGATTTATCAACATTATGAAACGCTTGGGTTAGCCGTAGAAAAATATATAGAACTAGATATTCCAATTTTAGCAACAGGACATCTATTTGCCTCAGGTGCAACCGATAATAAGGATAGCAAAATCTATGTGGGTAATTTAGAAAACATTAAAGCATCTGAATTTCCTGTGGTCTTTGATTATGTGGCATTAGGGCATATTCACAAAGCTCAAATTGTGGAAGGCGAATACCATATTCGTTATTCGGGTTCGGTGATTCCGTTGAGTTTTAAAGAGCGAGTGGATGAAAAGGTGATTTATATTGTAGATTTTGAAAAACGCCAATTCAAATCAGGTATCCAAACTGTTCCTATCCCAATTGAACGACAATTGATTAGTGTTCAAGGGGATTTTAAGTCTGTTCAAAAAGATTTACAAAACATCAAAACAACATCGGATTTGGATACATGGGTGGAAGTTATCGTGGAAACCGATCAATTGATTCCGAACCTCATGGATGAACTCAAAAAAATCATAGAAAACAAACCTCTTGAGATTTTATCTTTTAAAATTACCAATACACACGTTCCTTTAGACGAACAAATCACGGTAGAAGATTTGGATAGTTTGGATGTAGAAGAAGTCTTCTTGAAAAAATGCAAAAGCATGGGGCAAACGCCTGAGCGGGTGGAGGAACTACAATTGACGTTTAGAGAGTTATTAAATTGGATGGAGAATCAGGATACGACCTAAAATTATTTCACTCAAATTTTTGTAACTTACAATATGGATAAAAAATTACAAAAGCTACCTGTCACGCAATCAAGTTTTGAGTCTATTATCAATGAAAATTTATTGTATGTAGATAAGACGCAACAAATCTTAAGATTATTTGAAAGAGGGAAATATTTATTTCTCTCTCGTCCACGTCGTTTTGGTAAGTCCATGTTGGTTTCTACCCTTAAAGCCTTGTTTGAAGGAAAAAAACATTTATTCAAAGGATTATATATTGAAGATAAGTGGGAATGGAAAGAATATCCTGTTATTCGAATTGATTTTTCGGCTATCAATTATCTTTATGATACAGAGGAATTTAAAATAGATTTAGGAGATTATCTACAAACCGTTGGGGAAGAATATGACCTTAATATAAAGGGAAGGCATTTCAAAGCAATACTAAGAAATTTAATTATTGCGTTGCATAAAAAATTTAATCGAGGCGTAGTTATCTTGATTGATGAATACGATAAACCCATAACTGATTTTATAGATGACCCCATCCGAGTAGAGGAAAATAGAAAAATCTTAAAAGATTTTTACACCACCCTAAAAAGCCAAAACGACTATATACATAAAGTCTTCATTACAGGCGTTTCCAAATTTGCTAAAATTTCTGTTTTTTCTGGCATGAATAACGCCAAAGACTTGACCCTTGAAGCCTCCTTAAATGATATTATTGGCTTAACTAAAGCCGATATTCTTCATCATTTTTCAGATAGAATTAGTTTATTAGAAGCTAAATATAATCGTTCTCGCTCAGAGATTTTAGCCGCTATCAAACATTGGTACAATGGTTACTCGTGGGATGGGGTTAATTTTATGTACAATCCATTCTCCATTATCAATTTCTTTGATAGACTAGAATTTAATAATTTCTGGTATCAATCGGGTACACCAACCATGTTGATTAAACTCATTATGGAACGAGCTTATGCTGGTACTGCTCCTCAAAAACCAACTGAATATGAGCAAATTCAAGTGACACAAACAACATTTGACAGTGCTGAAGTTACCAATATCAATATAGAAGGATTGTTATTTCAAACAGGCTACTTAACGATTGTCCATAAAGATACCTCTAATTTAACACCGCTTTACGTCTTAGATTATCCAAATCATGAAGTCCGCTGGTCGTTTACCGCTCATATTTTGGAGACCTATGCTCAAATGCCTAGAAGAGATATAGAACCAGGGGCATTACGGCTCAAAAGAGCATTGCAAAATGGCGATAAAGAGCAATTTATGAAATTATTAAAAAGTTATTTTGCGCTCATTCCTTATCAATTGAGATACAAAGCCGATGAGGCATATTATCACTCCTTATTCCAAATGGTCTTTACCTTAATCGGCATCAAAATGGTATCCGAACGCTCAACTAACGAAGGGCGAATTGATGGTGTCCTAGAATTTAAAGATACTGTCTATATCATAGAGTTTAAACATAAACGCTCAGGTACATTGGCAACGCTTACAAAAAATGCTCTTCAACAGATTGAAGCTAAAAATTATGCCCAAGCCTTTGAGCATTCGCAAAAAAATATTCATCTGGTCGGTATTGGTTTTTTAGAAAAAAATAAAAATGATAAAGGACAGGTGTTGTTGGAAATTGACGCGGAATGGAAGGAGTATAGAAAGGAATAATTATGGTCGCCTATCGGCTGATTGTGAAGTTGCTAATATTAAGTTGAAGTATTAAAATGAGAATATACAAAACAACATATAAAGACAAGAGAGGGATAGAAACATCAGAAATTCATTCTAATGGTAGTGAAATGAATATTTCATTAAGAGGGATAAATTTTCAAGGAGATTGTTTTGAAACATTGGAAGGAAAAATAGATGAAACTCAATTTGATTATATCAAATATAAAAATTATGCTTCAGGAGATTTAACGGATTGTGTGTTTGAAGTTAGAATGCCAATTCAATTGATTTGTAATAAGCAAGAGATAGAAGGAATTATCTATGCTCAAATAAATTTGGGGACAACTAAACCTTATGGTGTTTATTTAAAATTGGAGACAAAGGAACATTCCATTTCAAACACAAAATACTATGGTTATTTTGAAAATGCGTTAATTGCTCTTCAAAACCAACTTCCTACAAATATCAAAATTAAAACCTGTCTATCTTGTAGATATTCACATTATCATCCCGTTGGAAATGGTATGTTTGGAGGATTACATTGTTTTAAAAATATAAAATCAATAGCTCAAACTATTCAATCAAAGTACACGCTCATGGATACTTGGGAAAAAGCTAAAAAGGAGCAAACGATATTTAATGTACAAGAAACTTTCGATTGTAGTGAACACGAATTTATAACAAATAAAGATTGGAATTATTCAGATTGGCAATAAGAATGGAGTCATAACAATGAAACAGTGAAACCATGAAAATTATAAAAATCGTCATAAAAAACCTAAACTCGCGCAAAGGAACGCATACCATGGATGTTGAAAATCGCTTGATTGGAAATAAGCAGTTAACTGAAATGATCAAATTACCATTTA
>CAYLSF010000517.1:0-5578 GCA_964385675.1 uncultured Saprospiraceae bacterium | reverse complement strand
AATGATTAATGTTAAAAATAATCACTAAATATAATGAAAGGTATAGGTATCCATTTGAGTCTATTCATTGCTTTTACGATGTTAATTTTACTTACTCATTGTGGTAATGATGGTAAGTCAACTTGGGACGATTTACCAATTCATGCCAATTCTAATGAAAAGAAAGAACGATTAATAGATGATGACATGCGAAGAGAACTAAAGATAGATTCATCTAATTTTAGTATTTCTTTTTCAAAGAAACGGTGGGATATTCGCCTTGAGACTCAAAAAAGTTTTCAAAGTCAAGTGCATAAATTAAAATTGGCTACAGCACAAATTTCCAAAAAATCTGATTTGAAGGCGTTAAGAAGAATTATTATATACTCGATAAATGAAGAATTATTGTATAACATCGCTTTAGTACCTGAAATACAGAAAGACCTCATTCGAGGTTACCATGAAAGTAAAACGCATTATGTTAATTCAATGGGAATTGTTAGTCCTAATGCACATAAAGCAAGTCACGTAAAAGAAATTATCACTATCTTTCAAAGATATGGTTTGGAAGCCTATAGTTTTTATATAGATAAATGCCGAGCAGAAAAGTCAGCAGAGAATGATGCGTATTTTTCTATTAGTTGTGCAACTATCTCTTTTAAATTGAGGGAAATGAAAAGGGAATAACTTTTACTTTCATAAAAATCACTTTTGGGTACAAAATGAATCATCTAATTAAACATATCATTCAACAGTTAAAGGATGTACAACAAGGGAGACTATGGATAGGTCGTTCTTATGAAGGCATTTTAAATCAAGTTGATGAAAAAGTAGTATTTATAAGACCTATTGAGCATTTGCATAGTGTGGCAGAAATTATTTCTCATTTGACTTTGTGGCGAAAAGAGACGATTTTGAAAATACAAACGGGTAAGGGAAGTAAAACGGATGATTGTGAGGAAAATTGGTTGACGAATGAACAACTTAAAGTCTTGGGGTGGGCTACCATTAAATCAGAATATGATAGAACACTTATAGACTTAATTAATTTATTGGAATCGAAAAATGACGACTTTCTGAATGAATCTTATTATGATACCGATTTTAAGGGTAATTATCCATATCGTTTTGTTTTGAATGGCATGTTGCACCATGATCTATATCATTTAGGACAGCTTGGAATTATTCTAAAATATTTGAAACAACATGGTTATTGTTAACTCAATACAGTAATTCTTACAGTACCCTATTCCCTTTAGATATTACATTGACATCATGAATTTTTAGCAAACTTGCTGATAACCAGTATCAAGTATCTAGCAACTGAGCATTAGTTTTAGAGCGGAAGAGGAATAATTATCCTTTATAAAATAATAGAATATGAAGCGAAAAGGAAATTGGAAGAAATATACCATGGAATTTATCTCCATTTTTATCGCTGTGGTCTCTGCTTTTGCCCTCAATAATTGGAATGATAACCGTAGAGATCAACAAGCTGCCACAAAAATATTAACAGAAATCTCTAATGGACTCCAAAAAGACTTAGATGACATTAAGATAAATATGGGAGGACATAGAGAAGGGATTAACGCTTGTAAATATTGGAGGAGGGTGATCAACAATCAAGCGTTTAGTATGGACTCTTTAGGGCGTTATTATATTGGGTTGACTAGAGATTTTTTCTCTGCCCAAAATAATTCAGGTTATGAAACTTTAAAATCTAAGGGGCTCGAATTGCTTCAAAATGATGCTTTAAGATTTGATATTATCTCTTTATACGAATATGACTATGAATCCTTAAAAACACTAGAGGAAAATTACGCTGAAATGCAGTTTCACGATAGTTATTTCAAAGATTTTAATGATAAACTCGCTCCAAATTTTGAGTTTGATTCCAATGGAGATATTATTAGAATTAATCAACCCGTAGCAATCAGCAAAACAGATAAGAAAATACTATTGACTTATTTATGGAAAATTCAATTTAATAGAAGTTTTATATTGCGTTACTATGCCAGTATGGAGCAGAAAATTTTAGGTATATCTCAGAGAATCGAAAAGGAAATAAAGGACGGGAAATAATCAATGAAGTATTAACCTATTGCTATTGATTGAGTAATTAGAGCATTTAAAACCATACCCTTTTTGATGGCATAGGAGAATGTCCCGTAGGGACAAACTGTTTATAGTAAATTAGATGAAATATTAAATGGCGTTCTGTAGGAACAGCCTTATATCGTCATCAAGAAGGCTGTTCCTACGGAACGTAATAATTATTTTTACTATAAACAGATTGCTTTTACAGAGCATTCCAACTTTTGTATGGTTTTAAAATTAGAGCATTAATTTTCTATTGTAATAGTGGAAATCACTCAAAATATCATTAAATTTATACATCATTAAAAACCTATTTAAAATGAGACAAATTAATATTCAATTCTTTCATTTTGCATTGTGCTTACTTTTTATAATCAATTGCTCACCTACTAATGAAGTTATTCAGGCGGATGGTTTGGAAAAACAATATAATACCGCGTTAGAAAAACTAAATAAAGGAAAGGTAACGGATAAAAACAAGCAATCCTTGATTCTTTCTTTGAATAAAATCATCAATAGAGAATTGCCCAAAAGAGATAGCTTTATTCGTAGTGAACAACTAACGGAAAAAGAGCAAGGCGTAGAAATTAATGACTACCTACTCAAAAAAATAGTAGATGCAGCTTCGTACACAGGAATAGTATTTACCGAAAAGCAAAAAAGGTTTGAAGAAGAAGGGAATACTGCTAAGAATATTTTACGAAGGGAATATTTTAATCAAGGGAAAACCAAATTGAATTTGGGGGTAAAGGAAAAAGATAAATCGTTAACAAAAGAGGCGTATTCGGCTTTTGTAAAAGCGGAAAAATACGGTAGTGATAATGGTGAATTACAAACCTTAAAAAAGAAAAGTTTGGACTATTCAAAAATGGTCTATAACATCACAACACAATCTTCTGGCAAAAGAGCATATGATGCACTAATTAATGACCGATTTAAACAAATGGAGCAAATAGAGCATCGCTTTAAAGAAATTCACTATCAAAAAACAACACGGAAAGGAATAGATTGCCTAATTGAGGTTTTTCTAGATGAGCTAATTATTACTACGGATACTAGAACCGATAATCAACAATTTTCAAAAGAAATTACAGCAGAAAGTGAAGGGAATACCGCGATTACAAAGACTGTAAGAGGTGCGATGAGAATGAATAAAAAAATTAAACTTGCTTATTGGGATGTTACGGTAAATATTCAATCAAATTCGGGTAGCTGTAATTTAAAAAATAGACGTTTTAGAGAGGAACTAACTTCAGAGGCTATACGAGTAAATCTTAGTGGAGATGAAAGAGCTATTCCAGAGCGGTTTAAAAATATCAGAGAACAAGAATTGCTTCGAGATAATGAAATTGCAGAAGAGTTAATTACACGAATTTGTAAGAAGATTGAATTATATTTTGAGTAGGATTATTAATTGCTTAGTTATGAATTACCTTGATCTATTCCTAAAAGGCGAGCCTTTTCCAAGTTCCTTTCAAATTTATATCCGAAAATCAGAATTGACAAAAACGGATGAAGATATTTTTAATCAATTAGGATGGAATGATTATACCAAAATAGAGAATCATGATTCAGATTATTTAGATGAATTAGGAGACTATTTCTGTGTAACAGAATGTGAAAACTGGATACATTTAATTGATTCATCATGGTGTCCATTATATTATAAGATCATCGACAATCCTAATGAGATAAAAGAATTTGAAGGGTTAGAAATATTTAAAGAAGTATTTGGATTTTTCTTTTACTTTGAGATGATTGATGAATATGCCTTTTATTATATTAGAGATGGGATACTAAAACGATATTATAGATTGTATCAACTTCCTGGAACGGCAGATAAACTTTATAATACACACAATATTGGAGAACCTATGCCTGGAGAAAGGCCTGAATGTAGAACTGACGATGGAATAGAATATTTATCAGCTATCTTGGAAGCTTTAAATATAACTATTGATACTAACTTAGAAAATGCTCGGTTATATAAGTTGAATGACTTGGAGTTTTGATTATCCTATTTTATTATTCATTTCATTTTAAATCAAAAATTATGAAATCCACAATTACAACGATATTTATTTTGACGCTTTCTGTCATGCTCTATAGCCAGAATGACTCTACCTTAACATACACCTACAATAAAGAAAATGTAGTGGCAAGTGCTATTGATGGTACTTGGCATTCTGAGCAATTAAATACGAGTGTTATATTTGAAAAAGATGTGGAAATCCTTAAATTATTACCCAATAAATACTATCCTTTTTTTAAAGATAAAGTAATATATCATGCGGGGTATGTTACTTTTGAAAGCCCAGATAAAAGATGCCTTTTTATATTGATTGAGCATAATGGAAATTCTCATTTAGTTTATTTTAGACCAAGGAATAATGAGCCTTATGGAGATGCTGAATCTTTTAACTTATTTATAGCTAAAGGAAAAACAAGTAAGGAGGATCGGTTATTTATTGGCGGAGATTTTAATAATCAATCCTTTCATGAATTTAGTAGAGTCCAATAGAAGATAGAGAAAATTGGAACTGAATTAGCGAAATCTTGTTTTGGATAGAAATGAAAATTAGCATATCATGAAAGTCCAAATTTGCTCAGATTTACACTTAGAGTTTTCCAACAATCGAAAATGGTTTAACAAAAATCCATTAATTCCCAAAGGAGAGATTTTAATTATTGCTGGAGATACCTATTATTTGAATCGAAATTTTGGTAAGCTTAAATTTATCAAACAAGTAGCCGATAGCTTTGAGCAAGTCTATTTAATCCCAGGTAATCATGAGTATTATGAAGGCTTTGATGTCTCCACAGGACTTTCTCCTTTTGAGTTAAAAATCAAAGACAATGTAACCCTCTTGAACAATAAATCCATTCATATCAATGGCGTAAAGTTTGTCTTTTCCACTTTCTGGTCATTGATTCAACATAACATTATACCTATCATGAATGGAATGGTAGATTTTAGGCGGATACAATTTCAAGATAAACCGTTTAATATCAATCATTTTAATGACCTACACGATAAGGCATTTGAGTTTGTTTCTAATGAAGTAAAAGGAACGGAGAAAACAGTTGTTGTTACGCATCATCTACCTAGTCAATTATGCAATAGTGAGGAGTTTAAAGATAGCCCTTTAACAGAAGCCTTTTGTGTAGAAAAAACGAACTTTATTTTTGATAGCGAGGTGGATTATTGGATTTATGGACATAGCCATCGAAATAAAGTAGATTTTAATATTGGAAATACTACAATGCTTACCAATCAATTTGGATATATAGGATGGAATGAACATATCCATTTTCAATATGATAAGGTGATTGAAATATAAAGTAACTTGAATCAACTGTTTTGGTTTGGTGTACTACTACATAATTTGTATTTTTATAAGGAAGACTTAAAACTGAATATCATCTAGATATGATTCAAAGAAGTTTAGTTGTAAGTTTTGTATGTTGATTATCAAAGATTTAATATTTAAAATATTATGAT
>CAYLSF010000516.1:0-5586 GCA_964385675.1 uncultured Saprospiraceae bacterium | reverse complement strand
GATTTTCCAATGGAATTGTTAGACAAAGATAAAATTAAGTCTATCAATGTCATTAAAGGTGAAAAGGCCATGAAAGAGTATAATTCTAAGAATGGTGTTATCCTTATTACAACAAAAAAGTCAGGTAAAAAGGTAACAAAACTTGACTTTAAAAAAGAGACGAATAAAATTCCAATGGTGATTATAGATGGAAAAAAATCTAGTCGAGCAACATTGGATAAATTATCTCCTGATGATATTGAGCGTATTGATGTGGTGAAAGGAGAACAAGCCATGAAAAAATATAAGGCACCGAATGGCGTTGTCATTATCTTCACTAAGAAAGGGAAGAAAAAACAGTAGAGACGTTTTATAAAACGTCTAAAAAATATTCGATAAATCATAATGATAAAAACCGCAGATAGAACAAATGCCATCTGCGGTTTTTATCGTTTCGACGGTAGAGACGTTTTATAAAACGTCTCTACATATCCCAATCAATGTTTTATTGTCGAATCAATTTCCCAACATATCGATTCCCAGATTCATCGGTAGCTACGACAATGTAATACCCTGCCGGAATATCCAAGTTCGTCATTCGGACTTCTTTATCTTCAAAACCAGTTTCGGAATGTAGTAAAATTCCATTGGTTGAATAAATTTCCACCGTTTCTATATTTTCGTCCGCATCTAGGAATAAATCTTCCAATTTAACAGTAAAATCACCCATAGTTGGATTTGGCCAGATACCTAATGTACCAACTTCTGTAGAACCTGTAATGGTATTAATAGAGGTATTCGTAATAACGGGATCACTTGCATCAAAGAAGATGGCAGCCGTATTTGGAATTTCTGCCCCACTCTTGATACCTTCTATTGGCTTGATTTTATACCAAATAAATCCATTAGATTCAGGTTCATTTGTTGTACTGTCGATTAGGTTGATATTTTCAAAATCCCAAACCAACGTTCGCTCGCCTTCTATTCTAAACTGGAACGCATGGCTCACTGAACCTTGTACTAAAGTTGATAAATCTAAGTTTTCAGGTAATTCATTCCGCACCACTACCCTATTTACTAAATCATTACCCACATTTTGGAAACGAATACGATAGGTCAATTCTTGATCATAGCGGATAAATCCATCAGGATAAGCAGTAATATCATTCGGATCAATTGCCCCTACCGCTTCATTGGTATCTATAACGGCATTATCAGCGTCATCACAATCATCTTCTGTAGCAGAAATACTAGCAGATACTGTTAATAAATCCCCAATTGTAGCAGAAGTTAAGACCGAATCGGCTACAAAAATGGTTAATTCTTCATTGATATCAACCGTTCCCAATTGCCATTCATACACATTTCCAATCACATTATCCCAATCTAAGTTAGCACTAATCGGTGTGATATGATCTCCGAAATCAACCGATAATTTGGCATTTGTTGCCACTACTGTTCCTGTATTTCTATATGTAATCGCATATAGACTTTCAAAACCGACTCTTAATGCCGTCGTTGATAATTCAACCGACAAATCAGGAAACTCACAATTGGCGGTATCTGCAAAGTCGTTGTTTGGATAGGTTAATCCTATTTGCTGTACATCTATATTAATGCCTGCATTTAATGCTGGACAGTTTTGACTCCATGCTGCACCAGGAAATTGCTGTAACGTATATTGACCAACCCCTAAGGTAACCGAGTAGAATCCATTATCATCTGTTGTTACGGTTTTATTGTCTGGTTGTACTTGAATCGTTACATTGGCTAAACCAATTTCATTGTTATCTTGAACACAGTTTTTATTCGCATCAAAGAAAACCGTTCCTGTTACTTCTGCTCCTGCAATTTCTACAATGGTATAACACGTTTGATTCGCTTGTACATTGGTTTCGGTCTGAATAAAACCAGAAGGCCAAGTCACTACGATAGAGTCAATCAATATAGCATCTCCTAATCCAAAATGTGCTTTCATATCACTTTGTCCGCCAATTCCACCGCCAGATAAGGCTTGAATTTCACGAATCTGCCAAATTGGTGTACCGTTAATTGTTGCTTTTACAGCGACTCTTGCACCAATAGCCGAGCGATTAGAATTTGTTCCTTCTAATCTAATGTGAATAAAGTTCGTATTGGGTTTTGAACGAGCATCATTAGCCACCAAAACATTGGATTGATCATCATGATTCGCTACAAATAAATCCAAATCTCCATCCATATCGTAATCTGCCCACGCTGAACCAAAAGAATTTCCGCCTGCCGTACTAAATTGTGTTAAACGATAATCCACTTTTCTGAACGTACCATCTCCATTATTTAAATATAAAAAGTTGATGCTATTTTGGTCATTCGCAACAAATAAGTCTAACCAACCATCATTATTTACATCACCCCATGCACTTCCGTGTGAGTGTCCACCGTCTTCTACGATTGGCGAATTGATAACTTTTGTAAAGTTTCCATTCCCCTCATTGCGGTATAAATCATTGTTTTGATCACCTGAGTTGGCTACAAATAAGTCTAAGTCTCCGTCATTATCCATATCGCCCCAGCTTCCTCCTGTTGATTTTGCCGCATCTAAACCAATAAATCCTGTGGTCACTCTAGCAAAATTACCGTTACCATTATTTTGATATAAATAATTTAATTCGTCATTCGTATTGGCTACAAATAAATCTTGATCGCCATCGTTATCATAATCGCCCCAAACACCACTTACAGAAGACCCTGCGTCCAATACAATAGGAGCAGTCGTTTCCTTAGTGAATGTTCCATCTTGATTATTGAGGTACAGGTTATTAAATCGAGTCGCAAAAAACTCTGCGGTAAACATATCCAAATACCCGTCATTATTGTAATCTATCCAAGTTGCTCCGTGTGCATATCCATTGTCGTTTACAATCGGATCGTTGAATATTTGAGTGACTGAATTTCCATTTTCATTTCGATATAAATAATTGCCATATCCAATATTATTAGCGACAAATAAATCTAAGTCGCCATCATTGTCATAGTCTCCCCATGTTCCTACGGTAGAACTTGCCAAACTATTTTGCCAAACGGCATCTCCTACTTCTGTAAATGTACCATCACCATTATTACGATATAAAATATTGGTCTCATCGTCATCATAATTGGCAATAAATAAATCTGGATCACAATCATTATCATAATCGCCCCACGCCACACTCCATGTGTTCGCATTAGGCGTTACAATATTAGCAGGCAAACTAATATCTGAGCAAATCAATACACCATTTGCTTCACTTGCTTGCTGAAACTCACCATCAAAATCTCCTGACACAACCGTTTCAACTGACACCAAGGTTCTATCTGTAATCAATGTGCCATCATAGTGATTAATCGCTAATGCCACCTGTGTTTCTACCGTGTAAGTATATAATGGTGAAAAATCAGGTGTATTTGGAAATGTCACCCTTGTTTCTCCATTATTAGGATTGATATTGATAACGCCTTGAATGGTTTGAAGCGTAATATCATTTTTCAAAACCGAACTTAATACAACAGCCCCATCCGGTGCAATGACTTCTACTGTAGGATTGATTAAATCATGAGAGGTAGTATTAAATAAAATTTGTGATTTAATTAATGCCGTATCATTAATATCAAAACAATCACCGACTAAATTTAACGAAGGTGTCGTAACCTCTCCACCAATTGAAAAATCTTGTACTTTGGATGTTCCAAAATACGCCATCCAGTTATCATTAAAATTAGTATTAAATACTGAAATCGGCACATCAGAAGTTACAATGAGATAGGGACGCTCTGGGCCCGAATTTGGATTTCCATCTCCATTATAAATAGATTTCCACTCATTCAAGTCCAAGAAACAGTCTGCATATCGACCAGGAGCAATATTATACGTTCTATTGATAACCTGTCCATTTGTCCCCGCATCTTTTACGACCACGTTTGCACTATCTTTTGCAAATAAATATAAATGAGAAGCTTTTGAAAAGTTAGTACCCGTAAATGGATTGGTTACATTGGTTTCTGTCCCTGGCGGTGCCATATAAGCCAAAAATTCAGTTCCTGCTGTATTACCATCTTTAGAAGATAACATAGAAGCAATGTCCGATGTACCCGGATTTCCTGTCTCCAACCAATTCGCTTCAAAAACGGACACTCGTTTACCAGGAGTACAAGTCACCCGAAACACAAAATTTTTATTACCATTAGAAGAAATCCAATCGCCAGGCTCCAATGTATTTAATGTCCAACTATCCAAGTTATTCCAAGTTCCATTTTGGTAATAGTCCAAACTCACCACATTTGCCGTATCCCAAGAGACAATACGCACTTCTTGTTCTCTATTTGCCTGTGTATGTACGGTGAAATAAAATAGTTCTCCAGAGGAAGAACCATTATCGGATGGAACATACCCTCCTCCATCTCTTGCATTTCTCCATAATGCACCATATTGAACAGTAATTGGTTTATTGGATTCTACTACATAAGTCGCACCTGTCTCCATAATATTTCGACCATTTTTATAATCAAAAATGATGTCTTCACCAATATTTAGAGTACGCTGAGCAACTATGCTATCTAAATCCATATCGACCGTAGTGTATCCCGTAGTAGTTTTGGCTATCGTTGATACCGCTTTAATCGTCACTTCCGTAGAATCTTCATACGCATATACGTTTAAATCTCTTTTAGAACTTGTAATTGGTGGTGCATATATAATAAAACGTTGACCTTTCGAAGTTTTATTGGTTGCAGGTGCCCAATCATGTTGCCAATCTGATTTGGTTGATTGTGAGGCTAACACTAAATTACTAGAGGTAATGATAAAATAATCTCCATCCTGCTTAGCATTTGAGCCAGCATCATCATTGACACCATTATCTTTTATAAATAAAATATAAGATTGCCCTGCCATTAACATTCCCGAATGAGAGTCGTCGGTATCACCATCCATTCCGTCATCTATAATTTGAAAGGTAGTACTATCGTAAATAGCGGTGACGATTAATGCTGCATCTCTATTAACATTATTGTTATTAGGTGGTACAAAGATTTGAAAGTAAGTAGAGGCTTCTCCTGTTGCAAAAGTAAAATTTGAGACTGCACAAAAAAGGATCAACCAAAAGGTGGTTAATTTTATTAAACTGGTATTCATATCAAAAGGCAATGGTAGTAGTGATGATTATTAGTAGTTTCTTTAGTTTCCAATAATAGGTATCCAATAATTATCTAAACTACTACAAGTACTGATTAATTTGTTGTTGTTGTTTAATTACACTAGAGTAAATCCTAAAACTATGCCAATATAGTCAATAATTACTTATTTTGACCGTCAACATTTTTACTAAAATGGTTTTAAACAAACAAATCACATAAATATTACTTGTACTTACATGAAAGGGAGGAGATAAGCTTTAAAACGCATTAATACTAAATTTAATATGGTAAAAATCAACATTCAAAGTTTTAAATATTGAGTCAAAATCAAAAACAACAATGATATATGCTTAAATTATTACTATATTAAGGTTACAATTTTTGTCACAAATTTAGCGTTACAATCGCAGTTCGTTATTAGATTTTACTATTAATTTTGTCATAATTTTTACT
>CAYLSF010000515.1:0-5614 GCA_964385675.1 uncultured Saprospiraceae bacterium | reverse complement strand
TAAAAACCAAGCCAATATTTAATTAACGTTAAGTTAACATTAATTTCTACTTTTATATAGCTTGTTAATTTTTTGATTAGATAATAAGGCTAACTAAGGAAATAAGATTTCTTTATAGCTTGATTTTTTTCATAAAAAATTGGTTTTTAGCTCAATACAAAGTTAACAATAAGGTATTTAAATTTAATTGTCATAAATGAGACATTTAACAATTAGTTTACTTTACAAATCTACCTTTGCACCGTTAAATGTTGATTTAACTAAACTAAACTAAATTCTTTTTTTCTTATGAAGAAACAACTTTTACATGCAGTAAGTGTAATTGCAATGTTGGTTTTGTGCTCTACTATGATGATGGCACAAATTACAGTTACAGGTAAAATTACAGATCAAGAGAGTGGTGACGCTTTAATTGGAGCGTCTGTTAGTGAAAAAGGTACATCTAACGGAACTTCTACAGATGTTGACGGTAACTTTAAGTTAAGTGTACAAGAAGATGCTACACTTGTAATTTCTTATGTGGGATATGCTTCTACAGAAGTAGCTGTAGATGGTAAATCAGACTTAGGTTCTATTACGATGAGTGCATCTATGTTAGATGAAATCGTTGTTACAGGTGTAATGGATATTGTACAGGATAGAAAAACGCCTGTGGCAGTATCTACAATTACGGCGGCACAGATACAAGCAAATGGGGTAGGAAATGTAGAATTTCCAGAAGTAATGAAAAATACGCCTTCTGTTTATGTATCTTCTCAAACAGGATTTGGAGATTCTCAAATGTTTTTGAGAGGATTTGACCAAACAAATACTGCCTTCTTATTAAATGGTCAGCCCATCAATGGTATGGAAGACGGAAGAATGTATTGGTCTAACTGGTCAGGTATGTCTGATGTAGCGAATGCGGTTCAAGTCCAAAGAGGATTAGGATCATCAAAGTTGGCTATTTCTTCTGTAGGGGGTACCGTAAATATTGTGACTAAAACTGTTGATAATCAGAAAGGTGGTTATGTAAGAGCAATGGTAGGAAACGATAACTACTTAAAAGGTACGGTTGCTTACAACTCAGGAATGCAAGGAAAATGGGCTTATTCTATTTTATTAGATCACTGGCAAGGAGATAACAAATGGGCTGACGGTACAAGAGGTCAAGGTCAAAACTACTTTGTGTCGGTAGGATACAAACCTAATGATAGAAACACCTTCAATTTCTTAGTAACAGGTGCGCCTCAATGGCATGGTCAAAGATGGTCTCAAAGTGAAGAAACTTTAGCAGAGAATCCAAGATTTAACCAACACTGGGGCGAAGATCAAGGAGAGTGGGAATCAGAAAGAAGAAACTTCTACCACAAACCTGTTATCAATTTAACTTGGGATTTCGAGATTGATGAGCAATCTTCTTTAGCGTCTGTTTTATATGCTTCTTTCGGTAGAGGAGGTGGAACAGGACCTTACGGTAGCTCAAGTAATAGAATTAGAACGGCTGCTGGACAGGTTGATTTTGATGCCATTCGTGCGGCAAATGGATTAGACACAGATGGAATTGGTGGTTTTAGTGATAACTATGCGATTCGTTCTTCTATGAATAACCATCAATGGTATGGTAATGTAACAAAATATGAGAAAAACTTCAATTCTAACTTAAACTTTAGTGTTGGAGCGGACTTCAGATTTTATACAGGGGATCACTTCAGACAATTTGCTAACTTATTGGGATTAGATGGATGGAATGATGTCTTTAGAAATACAGTAAGACCTAGTGATTATGTGGTAACAGAACAATTCAGTCCAGATCCATGGACAGCGTTATTCAATTTTGCTGATGAAAGTCAAAGAATTGCTTATGACTATTCTGAAACTATTAACTATCAAGGGGTATTCTCTCAGTTAGAGTATAGTGCAGATGCCTTTACTGTTTTTGGTCAATTTGCCTTATCTAATCAATCTTATCAGAGACAAGGAAGATGGGCTGATGTAGGGGAATCTGAAACTGTAAGTAAAATTGGTTATAACTTAAAAGGTGGAGCATCTTACAGCGTAAACGATGAAAATATTGTTTTTGCTAACTTGGGATATTACTCAAGACAACCATTCTTGGATAACATTTTTGATAACATCAGATATTCTAACGCACTTATCTCTCCAGAGATTGACAATGAAGAGGTTATTGGATTGGAATTAGGTTATAAATATACGAACAATAACTTTGCTTTAGATGTAAACGCATATAGAACAGAATGGGGTAACAGAACAAATACGACTGTTTCTACTTCTGATAACGGAACGCCTGATGATGAAGCAGACGACTTTACGTTAAGAGTTTTGGAAAGAGGTATTACTCAGCTTCACACTGGTCTTGAATTAGATGCTAGATACAGAGTGAACAAACTTACATTGAGTGGTTATGCCTCATTTGGTGACTGGATTTACACTGAAATGGCAGAGGTTGTTAGCTTCAATGACGATACGGGTGTAGAGATAAATAGAGAAGGAGGTGTTGATATTAACGGGGTACACGTTCCTAATGCTCCTCAAACTTCTTTTGGTCTTGGTGGAACATTCAACATTACAGATGACTTAACCATCAATGCGAACTATAACTATTTTTCAAGATTATACAGAAGAGATAACTTTAATTCAAGTGATCCTATCTTGAGAGAAGACATTGGTGAATTAGATCCTTATGGTTTATTAGATGCAGGTATTTCTTACAGATTTATGTTTGGAGAGCAAATCTTAATGATAAGAGCAAATGTATATAATGTATTGAATACAGAGTATCTTCAACAAACTGATCCATTTGGTGTAATCAATGGTAACGGTACAACTTGGAATACTTCTATTAAATTTAGTTTCTAAGATTATGAATTGATTTGTAATAAATTCATAATTTATAACAGAGCAGAAGTTCAGCAATGAGCTTCTGCTTTTTTTATATCCATAATTCTGACTACATTTAAGTTATAGTTATTGGTTACTCGGTTATTAGTTATTGGTAAGTCATTTATGTCACTTACCTTCTGTAAGGTAACAATTTCTTATATAGAAATATTAAGAGGAGGTGAACCACAAAAGAGACTTTATAAAAGAAATTTTGATTAAAGTTTTAACGTCTTTTGTGCTTTTTGTGGTTCAATTAAGAAATTGTTGGTAACCAAGTAACTACAATTTAAGTATCGAATAGAACTAAACTGAAAGAAATATGGAAGCCTTTGCGAAAGCCTTATTATTTATGTTGCCCATTTTTTTCTTGACTACCATTATTGAAGCGATTTATGCCAAATACAAAGGTAATTTCAATTTTCGTACAATGGATGTGGTATCAAGTCTGAGTGCAGGGATGACAAATGCACTTAAAAGCGTACTGGGCTTAACGATATTAATAGTTGGGTATGGCTATTTATTTGAGCATTTTTCCATCGTAGAAATGGAGATACAATGGTGGACTTATTTGTTGGCATTAATCAGTTTAGACTTTGCTACCTATTGGTATCACCGCTTAGCCCATAGTGTAAATATCTTTTGGAATCGTCATGTTATCCATCATTCGGGAGAGGATTTTAATACGGCTACGGCTTTGCGTCAATCTATTTCTAAGTTTGTCAATATTAGTGTCTTTTTCTTATTACCTGCTGCCTTATTAGGTGTGCCTCCAAAAGTTATCGCTATTGTTACACCTGTTCATTTATTTATTCAAGCATGGTATCATACGGAGCATATTGGAAAATTGGGTTGGTTAGAATATATCATCGTTACGCCTTCGCAGCATCGAGTGCATCACGCTATCAATCCAATTTATATTGATAAAAATTTGTCACCCGTTTTTTGTATTTGGGATAGATTATTTGGAACATTTCAGGAGGAGTTAGAAGAAGAGCCATGCGTTTATGGCGTTACTCGACAAGTTAATACTTGGAATCCTATTTTGATTAATTTAGCCCATCTCTGGTTATTGACAAAAGATGCTTGGCGAGCGAGAAGTTGGTGGGATAAATGCCGTATTTGGTTTATGCCCACAGGATGGCGTCCTGCTGATGTTGATAAAAAATATCCCGTAGAGTCGGCTAAAGCTCATCAATTCACTAAATATAATACGCCTGCTTCTACCGCATTAAAAATTTGGACTTGGACTCAGTTTTTAGTTTTAGTCGGTATGGTACTTCATTTATTCTATCTTTTGGTAGAAATAGGAAATCCTGCTATGTTTATTTATGGGGCTTTTCTTTACCTAATGGTTTTTAGCTATACTACTTTAATGGACAGAAATGCTAATGCACTTTGGTTAGAGTCTATAAAATCTGTAGTCGCTTTAAGTATTATCTATGCGTATGGTGATTGGTTTTTACTAGATCAAGTTTTGCCATTTGGTACTTTGATAGTAGTAATGTATCAAGTGTTTTCTGTTTTTGTAGTTGGGTGGTTTGTTTTAAAAGAATTTAAAATAGATTCGACCGTTGTAATAACTTAGTAACGATCAACTAAGGCGATATTAAGCGTTGATAAGAATAAAATTAGTACCTTTTTATAGCCTCATATATTGGTTCATTAATAAGTCAGTATAATGTTTAGTGTCATGCCCAAAGCGGAATAGAGAATGTTGCATGAACGGTGTCTAAAATTTAAAAATTAAGCTAAATATCTTTGAAGTTAAGTTCTTCGACTTACTTCATACTTATTAATACACTACCTGTTATCGACTGATTTAATAATATTTAAAATTCAATGAGTAATTTAAGCACTCCCGATCCCTATCGGGACATTGATAAAGCTAAATTGCTGGTTTTCACTTTCTATCAATACTTCCGATAAAATCGTATAAGACTGCCCAACCGTATAAAGCAAACTTTCTAAAATATAAGTCTCTGTACCATCGGCTAATTGAATCCGTAATAATTTATCGGGGAGTCTTAATTCTATTTCGCCTGTATTAATATCCACCGATTCTAGCTGCTCTAAGGCTTGTGTCAGTTCTTGATTTTCGCCTGTTTGTTCTACTTCTTCTTCTCTTCCAAATCGCTCGCCATCTATGATATTGATGCCGCCTTCCAATTGATGCCGTTCTTTCGCAAATCTTTCTTTGCCAAAGATATACCATGTTAGACTACCATTAGTGAAATCATAGACCCCTAACTCTTGCCCTGCGGATGAGCGTAGGTAATATTCCGAAATCGTTGTTGCACGTCCCGAGGTCTCCTTTTTATAAACCCTCGCATCATTGGCATCATACAAATAAGCGACATTTTTTCCATTTACGGTAATACTCCATGGTAAATTTGCCCTGCCATAAGTCGTAGCGGTGATGTTTCGTTTAGTATCTGTTTTTAGTAGTTAATTGTGATATTTTTCAAATATTGAATAGTTCAAAGTAAGCCATTGTAAGAAAGTTTCACTTGACTGTAGGTTTGGATTTGCTATATCCAGAATAGGTTCTCCTAACAATTTTCCATTTGCATTCATAACAACAATTCCCGGCTGAGTACCACTTTGTAAAAGTTTAACTTGAAATTCAGAATTTACTTTACCTACAGTATTATTAATCTCACTAGTGAATGAAGAATTTTGCCATTTATCTTTAGGAAGTTTTTTCCTTTCATCTACATATAAAAAAGTTAAT
>CAYLSF010000514.1:0-5632 GCA_964385675.1 uncultured Saprospiraceae bacterium | reverse complement strand
CCGCTCCAAAGTCTGAAACAAAGTAATCATCAACAATACGACCATTTGTTAACCTTACTTTATGTCGTTTTACGGGATACCATTTTTGCGATGGCGACACATCTTCTTCTTCCAGTATTTCCCACTTCTGCATAAATTACATTATGATTCAAACAAAAAAACCTATCTCCATAAAGGGATAGGTTTTTTTGAATATAAAATCTTTATTTACATTACCTCTTCTGTGAATTTATAAACATCCGTTTCAGTAGGCATTTCCATCAATTCACCTGTTGGAGGTGGCGGAGGAGGAGGTGCAGTTTCTTCAGTAGCTCCTGTACCTACAATTAAACTGGTTAATAAACACAAAACAAATAATGCAATTGCCAATCCCCATGTTACTTTTTCCATGAAGTCTGTTGAACGTGCCGCACCTAATACTTGATTTGCAGCAGCACCACCACCAAAAGTAGAGTCTAAACCACCACCTTTAGGATTCTGAATCAATACAACTAGCATCAACATGATGCAAACTATGGCAATTAATATGATTAAAAACGTTAGCATAATTTTTTCTAATTTGATGGTTTATAATGGTAATAGGTCGTATTCCTCATCTCATTCCTTACAAACCACTTTTACTTTTTTTAAAATTGACTGCAAATAAACGACTTTTTATAAAAAATTCCAAATTCCTATTGAGAGTTAATAATTAACAATTAATAATTTTATCAATTATCCTCATCCAGTAATTCTTGGATTTTTTGAGCGAAATAGTCACTCTTTTGTGGATTGGTTAAAATCAATTGCTGATACATTTTGATAGCATTTGCTTTTTTACCTTGAATGGCTAAAATATGAGCTAGCGTTTCTGAAATCAATATTTCATCTTCCTCCAAACTTTCATCTGCTACTTTATTTAATATTTCTTTAATATGCTCCTTCTTCTTTTGCTTCTTTGATGACTTTTTCGACGCTTTTTTCGATGATTTTTTAGGTTTAGATTTTTTTACTGATGGCTCATCATTGAATACCAATAAATTCTCTTTTGGAATAATTTCATCCACATCCGAAAATGTTGAGTCTTCATCTTCTGCCACTATTTCATTATCTTCCACAAAAGCAAAAAACAGCGTTTCATTATCGGTCATTCGCTTCTTCTTCTTTTTAGACTTAATCTTCTTTAGCTTGTGCTTTTTAGATTTTTTAGGGGGGTAATGATAGCTTTCTTCTTTATCTGCAAATAATTCCTTATCCACATTCAAATCCTCCATAATCCCCATCTCTACCTCATCATCTAGTGCCTCTATATCTTCTATACTCACAAATCCATCTTTGGGTAAATTTTGTTTGTGATGTAAGGTTTGATGTTTTTTACGCTGATTATCAATGATAATTTGTTGCAATAATAAGTTATCATTTGTTTCAGGTACATCCTTCTGATAGCTATCGGGTGCATTTTCTGTGTCCTCCCCTTCCACCCCTATTTGATTTAAAGATTCTTCTAATACTTCTAGGTGATGTGTCTCTTCTTCAATAGGATCATTTCCCAAACCTGTTGATTCTTGAATAATCTTAGTGTATTCATTTTCAGAAGTTTTTTCTTCTATTGGCTTTTCTTCGTAAGATTGTTCCACCTTTGGTGGTATTACTTCTACTAATTCAGGTTCGGGAATCGTTTCGGGAGGTTGTAATTCCAATTCTTCTTTCACTAATACTGGAAGCGGTAATATTTCTTGAGGTGGTTTACCTTCTTGTTTTAAAATGTAATATAAATCCCTGCGATTCGGTGCATACGTTGCCATTTTAGACAACTCCTTTTCATACGCATCAGGATTATATTTTTGCAATTGCTTTAAATAAGCCAACCGCAATCCCTGTGCATACGGAAACCGCTCCAACATCTGTTGAAAAACAGTATCTTCTATAAAATCACCATTTTCTAATACACTTAAAAACTCTTCTGGTGTCACTTGCTAGTGATTAGTGGCTAGTAATTAGTGACTAGTATGGACTGATTACCAGCCACTAATCACTAATCACTAAACTTACCAATTCGTAAATGCCTTATTAAAAATATCTTCTGCTATCTGATCCAATATCACATCTATCAAATCATCTTGTACATCAGTTAAATTTTCTGTGCTAGAATAATCTTCTCGCCAAGAAAAACTTTGCTTGAAATTTTGCTTTTCATCTGCTATATTCGAGTATTCTACATTAATTCGTATCGTCAAGCGGTTAAATTGTGTCGTTTCCCCTTCTACAGGTGCTACGGCTGTAATATCAAATCCCGTTATCTCTCCATTAAATTGAATATCTCCATTTGCTGTTACATTATCCAATCGAGTATCATTAATGATTTTATCCCTCATTTTGGTAATAAAATCTTGACTCAGCGTAGGGACAACATTCAACGCATTATTTGGAAATTCTCCAAGGGAAAAGGTCTGTACTTTAGAGTAATCAATACTAATTCCTTTAAAAGAATAAGCACATCCATTGATGAAAATGATACTTCCGAGAATGATATATAAAAATTGCTTCACTAATTTTATTGCTTTATGGCTTGACTGATTTTATTGCTTTAAATAGACGTTTAAAATCTTTGCAATCGTAACAATCATAACACTTTTAACAATTCTTTACACTTTAATTAATCATTTATTCAATTAAACTAAGAAGCTATTAGTCACATCATTTGACTAAGTAACCAGTCAATCAAGTAACCAATAACTATAATTTAATCTGATATTTATCAATTTTTCTATAAAGCGTTCGCTCGGAGATTCCCAACTCCAATGCTGCATCTTTACGTTTACCATTATGTTTATCCAACGCTTTGGTAATGAGGCGAATTTCCATATCCTCTAGCGATAAGTTTTCCTCTACATCTTCTACTTCATGATAATCCTCAACATGATTAATCACTAAAGAAGGAGATTCCTCTGTATTCTCTAAATGTGTTCTTGGATTAACATCAAAGTTTTCTGTTGGATAGTTATTTTGAAAATTGGAGTACCCCTCTGATTCATAAAAATTAGACGTAGGCGCATAAGACGGTTGTAATTGCCTAAAGCTATTCATATCTGATACTCTAAGATTATTGGTGCTAATTAACTCAAAAACCAATTTTTTCAACTCATTCAAGTCGCCTTTCATATCAAACAAGAGTTTGTATAAAATCTCTCGTTCTTGAAAATTATTACCATTTAAATCATCCGATTGAGCGGGTATCGGTAGATTTCGTTTTAAGATATTTGGAATATAATCAATCAAATCTTCTGCACTAATTAACCGTTCTGTGGAAAGTACAGATATTTTTTCCGCTAGATTTTTCAATTCCCGAATATTACCAGGCCAGTGGTACTTTTCTAATAGGATTTTGGCTTTATCATCCAATTGTATGGAAGGCGTACGTTGTCTTTCTGAAAAATCAACCGCAAATTTTCGGAAGAGCAAATTAATATCTCCTTGTCGTTCTCGCAAAGGTGGCACTTGAATCGGCACCGTGCTTAATCGATAATATAAATCTTGACGAAATTTTCCTTTTTTAACGGCTTCTTCTAAGGTTACATTTGTAGCGGCTACAATCCGAACATCCGTCTTTTGCACCTTTGAACCACCAACTCGAATATATTCTCCACTTTCCAAAATACGCAATAAAAAAACCTGCGTCTCTAACGGCATTTCCCCGATTTCATCTAAAAAAATCGTTCCCCCATTAACCGTTTCAAAATATCCTTTTCTATCAGAATTGGCTCCTGTAAATGCTCCTTTTTCGTGTCCAAATAATTCAGAGTTAATCGTGCCTTCTGGGATAGCCCCCGTATTGATGGCAATAAATTTATTGTGTTTTCGGCTACTCAATGAATGTATGATTCTGGAAAACACTTCTTTACCAACGCCACTCTCTCCTGTAATCAATACCGATAAATCAGTATTTGCGACCCGCACAGCTGTATCTAACGCCCGATTAAGTTCAGGAGAATTTCCAATAATTCCGAATCGTTGCTTTATGCTTTGTAAATTCATGTTTATTTGAATATTGAATATCGAATATCCAATATCGAATGTAGAACATCAACTAAAAATTAGTAAAAATTGAAAGATAAATTGAAAGCCACTTTTACTATTTGAGCTTGATAATATTTATAGATCTACCTTTTTTAATTCTTCTTTAAGTTCGATATTCATTATTCGATATTTTGCGGTTCGATATTCAAAATTAGATTATGTTTCCCTTCAAGGTAGCAGAAGTCGCATCATAGACTTTTACCTCGCAATAATCCCCTACTTTTAGTCCATCTTGTTTAGGAAAAACAATCATTTTATTTTGTGAATTACGTCCTTTAAAATCATCTTGTGATTTTTTAGACGTGCCTTCTATCAAAACTTTAAATGTCTTTCCAATATCCGCTTGATTGCGTTGAAAAGAAATTTGCGTTTGTAAACGAATCACTTCTTGTAATCTACGCTTTTTCACCTCTAAGGGAATATCATCTTCGTATTTACGAGCCGCTAATGTGCCAGGACGCTCAGAGTAGAAAAACATATAAGACATAGAATATTGAGCATATTCAATGATACTCAAGGTTTCTTGATGTTCTTCTTCCGTTTCCGTACAGAACCCTGTAATCACATCAGATGAAATCGCACAATCGGGCATAATTCTATAAATCGCATCCACTCGTTCCTTATACCATTCTCTATCATAAGTACGATTCATCAGTTTCAACACTCGACTATTACCTGACTGAACAGGCAGATGAATATATTTACAAATGTTTTCGTATTTTTTCATGGTATATAGTACCTCATCTGTAATATCCTTTGGGTGTGATGTAGAAAAACGAATACGTAAATCCGTTGCGATCAAAGCTGTCAATTCTAGCAAGTTAGCAAAATTGACTGTTTCCTCCGTTTCAGGATTTTTCCATTTATAAGAATCTACATTTTGTCCCAATAAGGTAACTTCCCTATACCCTCTATTGTATAAATCTTGTGCCTCTGCAATAATGCTAAACGGATCACGGCTACGTTCTCTACCTCTTGTAAAAGGGACAACACAAAACGAACACATATTATCACAACCTCGCATAATAGAGATAAATGCCGTTACCCCATTCGTACTTAATCGCACAGGATTGATGTCTGCATACGTTTCCTCTCTCGATAGTAATACATTTACCCCTTTCTCTCCAATTTCTGCATCTGAGATTAAGTTCGGTAAATCTCTGTAAGCATCAGGCCCTACCACTATATCGACTAACTTTTCTTGTTCTAATAGTTTCTTTTTCAAACGCTCTGCCATACAACCTAACACCCCTACCATCGTACCGGGGCGACGCTTTTTTACTTTATCAAATACCCTTAGGCGTTTCCGTACTGTTTGCTCCGCCTTCTCTCGAATGGAGCAAGTATTGATTAAAATCAAATCGGCTACTTCCATATTGCGAGTAGGCCCAAATCCTGACTCTTTCAAAATAGAAGCGACAATCTCACTATCATTAAAATTCATTTGACAACCATAACTTTCTATATAGAAATGCTTATCAAACCCTTCTGCTTTTCCATGAAAAAAAGCTTCTCCTTGCTTAGCTTCGTCTATCGTCTTGTTGATATTCAACAATGTTGGATTATCGTTGTACAT
>CAYLSF010000513.1:0-5650 GCA_964385675.1 uncultured Saprospiraceae bacterium | reverse complement strand
AACTAAAATTCATATTAAGCATTATATTATGTTAAATGGTATAACATTTTAGTCATTCATTTAGCGAAAATTCGCTAATTTTGTGCTATAAATCGAATTCACATAATTCACAAAATTTACCTAATATGCAGTATGATGCTACGGTTAATGAAAACACCTTTACATTAACACCTGACGATATTGCTCAATTGGATATCATCCCGAACGGAGCAGATGCCTATCATATTTTAGAAAATCAACAAGCCTATCAAGTCAAAGTCTTACAAACTGATTTTGATAAAAAAACATTTGAAATCGCTATAAATGGTAATCCTTATACCATACAACTAGCAGATAAATACGATCAGCTCATTAAGCAACTTGGACTCACCGTCAAATCCGCTCAACAAGTCAAAGACATCAAAGCACCGATGCCTGGTCTAGTACTTAGCATTGATGTAGAAGCAGGGCAAACCGTTGAAAAAGGTACGCCATTACTCATACTAGAAGCCATGAAAATGGAAAATGTCTTAAAATCTCCAGGAGACGGTGTTATCAAATCCGTAGAAGTGCAACAAGGCGTTGCCGTAGAAAAAGGACAAGTTTTAATCGAAATGGAGTAAAGTAGAAATTGTGTCTCCCGAACCCTTTCGGGATCGGCTGATTGTTAAAATATTATCCATGTAATACAATCAGTGACGAAGGAACGACACAATCACTCTTTCACTCAATCAGGCGATCCCGATAGCTATCGGGAAATACAATCAATATAAATGAAAAAAATACTAATAGCCAATCGTGGCGAAATTGCTTTACGGGTCATGCGAACCGCTAAAAAGATGGGGATTCAAACCGTAGCTATTTATTCAGAAGTGGATCGAAATGCACCGCATGTTCGATTTGCAGATGAAGCCGTATGCGTAGGACCTGCCCCTTCGAGTCAATCTTATCTACAAGGCGAAAAAATCATTGAAATCGCCAAACAACTCCATGTAGATGGTATTCACCCAGGATATGGTTTTTTAAGTGAAAATGCTACGTTTGCCAATCAAGTGACCGATGCAGGTCTAAAATTCATTGGGCCAAAGCCTTATGCGATAGAGGTTATGGGTAGTAAACTAGCGGCTAAAGACGCTGTAAAAGATTATGATATTCCAATGGTGCCCGGTGTAGATAAAGCCATCACCTATATACCAGAAGCCAAAGCCATCGCTGCAAAAATTGGATACCCGATTTTAATAAAAGCCTCGGCTGGAGGTGGTGGAAAAGGAATGCGAATTGTAGAAAATGAAGCAGAATTTGAATCTCAAATGGAACGGGCAATTAGTGAAGCCGTTTCTGCATTTGGAGATGGTTCTGTTTTTATTGAAAAATATATTACCTCGCCTCGTCATATTGAGTTACAGGTCTTAGCAGATAGTCATGGCAACACGGTTCACTTATTTGAAAGAGAATGTAGCGTGCAGCGACGCCATCAAAAGGTTGTAGAAGAAGCCCCTTCTGCTGTTCTAACTCCAAAGGTACGAAAAGCGATGGGAGAGGCGGCAGTAAAAGTCGCTCAAGCTTGTCAGTATGAAGGTGCGGGAACGGTTGAGTTTTTGATTGATGCCGATTTGAATTTTTATTTCCTAGAAATGAATACACGCTTACAGGTAGAACATCCTGTTACGGAACTCATAACAGGAATTGATTTGGTAGAAGAGCAAATTAAAATTGCTAGAGGAGAAGCTCTAAGTTTTACGCAAGAAGATTTAGAGATTAATGGTCACGCTTTGGAACTCAGAGTCTATGCAGAAGATCCATTGAATAACTTCTTACCGAGCATTGGTACATTAGAAACTTATACCCGACCTGAAGGTGCAAATGTCCGCTTAGATGATGGTTATGATGAAGGTATGGCGATTCCAATATATTACGATCCAATGATTGCCAAACTAATTACCTATGGTAAAACTCGACATGAAGCTGTTCAATATATGCTTCAAGCCATTCAAGATTATAAGATAGAAGGATTGGAGACGACCCTACCCTTCGGAAAATTTGTTTTTGAACATGATGCCTTTTTATCGGGTCAGTTTGATACGCATTTTGTTAAAAAATATTTCACACCAGAAAAACTAAAAGCAAATCAAGCAACGGAATCTAAACTGGCTGCTATGGTTGCCTTAAAAGTTTATTTGGAATCTCAGCAACAATTAAAAGTCGTTGATTCAACGGCATCAGCATGGCAAAATCGTTAAAACTAATCTACCAATCTAAACCTATAAGGTTTTAAAAATCTTATAGGTTTGAAATCATATAAAATGGATAAAAAAGTAGAAATTTTACAAGAAAAGTTGGCATTAGCACAGTTAGGTGGAGGACAAAAGCGAATTGATAGTCAACACAAAAAAGGAAAATTAACCGCAAGAGAACGTATTCACTTTTTGATGGATGAAGGGTCTTTTGAAGAAATAGGGGCATTAGTCACCCATAGAACAACCGATTTTGGAATGGCAAATCAAAAATTCTATGGCGATGGTGTCGTTACAGGATACGGTACTGTAGGCGGTCGATTGATTTATGTATTTGCCCAAGATTTTACAGTTTTTGGTGGCTCGCTGTCCGAAACACATGCCGAAAAAATTTGTAAAATCATGGACTTAGCCATGAAAGTAGGTGCACCATTAATTAGCTTAAATGACTCAGGCGGAGCAAGAATTCAAGAGGGCGTTCGCTCGTTAGGAGGGTATGCGGATATTTTTTATAAAAATGTAATGGCGTCGGGGGTTATTCCTCAAATTTCTGCCATTATGGGGCCTTGTGCTGGAGGTGCAGTCTATTCGCCAGCTATGACGGACTTTATTATGATGGTAGAAGATACGTCTTATATGTTTGTAACAGGACCGAATGTTGTAAAGACGGTTACCAATGAAGAAGTGACTTCCGAGGAATTAGGAGGGGCTTCTGCACACTCTACCAAATCAGGTGTCACCCATCTTACTGCAGCAAATGACATTGATTGCATTGAAAAACTCAAGCAACTCATTAGCTATATGCCGCAAAATTGTGAGGAAAAAGTACCTAATCTTCCCTACGAAATAGGCGATGAATTACGACCTGAGTTAGAAAATATCATCCCTGAAAGTGCGAATCAACCGTATGATATGCGAGAAATCATAGAAGGTACGGTGGATACCGATTCTTTCTTTGAAATTCACAAAGATTATGCAGAAAATATTGTCGTCGGTTTTGCTCGTTTAGGCGGTCGTAGTATCGGAATTGTTGCGAATCAACCGATGAGTTTAGCAGGGGTTTTAGATGTCAATAGTTCTAAAAAAGCCGCTCGCTTTACCCGCTTTTGCGATTGTTTTAATATTCCTTTATTAGTTTTGGTGGATGTACCAGGTTTCTTACCGGGTACCGATCAAGAGTGGAATGGTATCATTATGAATGGTGCAAAATTGCTGTATGCCCTAAGTGAAGCAACTGTTCCTAAAGTCACTTTAATTACCCGTAAAGCTTACGGTGGAGCGTATGATGTCATGAACTCTAAGCACATTGGTGCAGATATGAATTTTGCCTATCCTATTGCAGAAATTGCCGTTATGGGAGCAAAAGGGGCCAGTGAAATTATTTTCAGAAAAGAAATCAAAAATGCGGATGATCCTGCGGCAGTTCTAGCCGAAAAAGAAGCAGAATATGCTCGATTATTTGCCAATCCATATAGTGCCGCAGAGCGAGGATTTATTGATGAAGTCATTTTACCTAAAAACACCAGACGTAAATTGATAAAAGCCTTTGCCATGCTAGAGAATAAAGTGGAGAAATTGCCAAAGAAGAAACATGGGAATATACCATTGTAAATTCTAAAATTAACCTAAAACCGTCATTCCAAACTTGTTTCGGAATCTCCCAAGATAATGCAATTCAAAAGTAAGCCTTGAGGATTATTTTAAGGTTTGACCTTTTGTACTTACGGCTTGGGAGGTTCCGTGTCTAGCACGGAACGACGGTTTCAACTTTACACATCAAAATGAAAAAAGGCATCATCCTACAAGGCAGTTCAAGAAGCGTTGGTAACACCTCCAAAATCGTTGAAGTCCTACAACAAGTTACAGGCTTTACGGTCGTAGATTTAAAGCAAAAAAACATTGGTCATTTTGATTATGATTTTAAGAATCAAGACGATGACTTTATGCCCCTCATGCGAGATATTGCCGATAATTATGAGGTGATTCTATTTGTAACGCCTGTTTATTGGTACAGTATGAGTAGCATTATGAAAGCCTTTTTTGATAGAATTACAGATTGCCTCAAAATAGAAAAATCGACCGGACGAAAACTACGAGGCAAATCAATGGGTGTCATTAGTTCCAGCGAAGATCCCGACATTGTAGCCGGATTCGATATGCCTTTTCGAGAAAGTGCCGGTTATTTAGGAATGACTTATCTTGGTCATTTGCATACTTGGGTTGAAAATGGAACAGTCCCCAATGAGGTGAAAGCTGCTATGCTTGACTTTTTTAAAGATTAGACATTCAATTAACATTAAACCTTCCTTCAAAAGAATAGTCCAACCCCAAAACAAATCTAAATGGTCAAAATAGCCAATAATAGCTGACCATCACTTTACTTAAACTGTAGTTATTTTAAACTTGAAAATTATTGGATTAAAAAGAAACACGGATTATGCGGATGCAACAGATAAAACGGATCTTCCTATCTGTGTCATCCGTTTTATCCGTACAATCTGTGTTTCTTTTAATATTTCCACCAGTAAATAATCACCAAGTAAACCAATAACTACACACAAAAACATACAAATGAAAAATCTTATTCAAGTACTAGTCATCGCTTTTTTATTTACTGCCTGTGGGGATGATGATAATACTATCATAACGCCTTCAAATGATGCCCCACAAGTACAATCCGAAGCCACCTATTCCGTCATTACAGAAGAAGACATCACTTATGCAGAAGGGCTAAGTCATCAAAGTATTAACAGTCCGAATCCAACCACCATTCCACTACAATTAGATGTATATAAACCCGATAATACCGTAGAAAATCGTCCTGCTATTGTCTTGATTCATGGTGGGGGATTTATAGGTGGAAGTCGTAAACAATCGAATCTAGTCAATATCGCCCAATATTTTGCAGCACGAGGTTGGGTCGCTTTTTCGATTGACTATCGGTTGAGAGATGATTATGGCACTATACCGACCGAGTGGGAAAATATGGCTAATTTATCCCCAACGACTGCTGATCAATTTCTAGCGATTTATCCTGCACATCGAGATGCAAAAGCCGCTTTACGTTGGGTGATTGCTAACGCTGCTACTTATAATATTGATACCGATTATATCACAGTAGGTGGCGGTTCTGCAGGGGCGATTACAGCTATTGCCATAAGTATTGGAGGGGCTACCGATTTCACGGATGAACTAAGTTTAACAGCCGACCCTACCCTAGTTTCTACCAATCAAGACCAAACCTTTCAAGTCAAAACCATACTTGATTTTTGGGGTTCAAAGATTTCCCTAGATGCACATGAGTTAGTTTATGGTAATAATTATTTTGGACCTAACAATCCACCGATGTTAGTAGTACATGGCACAGAAGATCCAACCGTTCCATTTAGTGGAGCAGAAGATTTAAAAGCCCTTTCTGATGCCAATGGAATTCCTCT
>CAYLSF010000512.1:0-5659 GCA_964385675.1 uncultured Saprospiraceae bacterium | reverse complement strand
TAGCGAATTAAACATCCCTATATTCGTGAATTATGTGATGAATAATTATGTCCGACTACTTAATACTGATTAAATTATTTTAGGGTATTTACCAAAATTGATTTATGGCTAATTTTATAAGATTATTTATGTTTATAAAATTGTTCTGGTCGTAAATATCTTACACCTTCATTAGTAGTCAGTAGGGACTTTAAGAGCGAAAAAAATCTCATTTTGGATATTCTGAGTTCAAGCGTCAAAATGAGAATCGCTGTAAAAATTCATTTATGTTAAGCAATTATTTATAGTTCAATTGATTACCTTTATTTTAAGAAGAAGTTTTAATCAATAGAACCAAATAAAATGCTAAAACGAATATTACTCGCTATTCTTATACTGCTCCTTATAGTCGCTATCGGCGGATGGATTTATATTAATCAAACCTTTCATAGTAAACTAACTTATAACGAAGTAGAAGCTAAAACGACCAAAGTCTTAGAAGTTAAGACGATGGATTTTAACGAAAATCGAAATGCTTATTTCGGGGATATGCACATCCATACAAGTTGGTCGTTTGATGCTTTTATTTACAATGTTCGGACTTCTCCGAATGATACCTACTTATTTGGAAAAGGATATCGAATTCCTCACGTTTCAGGCGATTCTATTCAGATGAAACGCCCGTTAGACTTTATGGCTGTAACGGATCATGCGGAATATATGGGGATTATGATGCAAATGAAAGATGAAAATAGTCCACTCTCCAAATTGGATATTGCCAAACGCATTAATAGTCAAGATACGAAAACCTCAAAACGAGCTTTTGGTAATATTGGGTTGACGTTGGCGTTGAATAGAGCGTATAAATCCTTGATTCGAGAGGATATTATGCAAGATACTTGGCGGAAAGCGGTGGAGATTGCCGATAAACATTATGAGCCAGGGAAATTTACCACCTTTCCAGCTTATGAATGGACATCATCTTTAGGGGTTATTTTTACTCGTCCACAGTACGCTAAAAACCTACATCGAAATATCATTTTTAAAGGGGGCAAAGTGCCAGGTATGCCATTTTCTTCTTTTCATTCGCAGAATCCTGAGGAGCTTTGGGAATGGATGGATTTGCAGCGGTCGCAAGGAATTGAGTTATTAGCTATTCCACATAACGCCAATATTAGTGATGGAAAAATGTATGCGACTACAACTTTTGATGGCAATAAAATGGATGAAAAATATGTAGAAACTCGAATGCGAAATGAGCCCGTCAATGAAGTGATTCAAATCAAAGGACAATCTATGGCACACCCCGAATTAGTGACCAATGATGAATTTGCAGAATTTGAATTGTATCAATATGCACTCGGTAGGGGAGAGACTCGACATATCAGTCAGCCGAAGGGAAGCTTTGTGCGAGAAGCGTTAAAAGATGGTTTAGTGATAGAGCAAGAAGTGGGGCAGAATCCGTTTAAATTTGGATTTATTGGAAGTTCGGATAGCCATAATGCAGCGAGTAATGTAGAAGAAGATAACCAAATTGGAAAATCGGGTTTGCAAGACCCAACGCCGAAAGAACGATTAGCAAATACCATAACGGGGGCTAGATTACGTAAAAACTTAGTGGCGGGCGTTGCAGGCGTTTGGGCAACGGAAAATACGAGAGAATCCATCTTTTCCGCTTTACAGCGAAAGGAGGTTTTTGCGACTTCTGGACCTCGGATTAAAGTTCGCTTTTTTGCCAGTTGGGAGTATGATAAAGCAATGTTGGAGAATGAGGATTGGATAACAACGGCTTATGCGAATGGAGTGCACATGGGCAGTGATTTAAACCAAACGGAATCATCAAAATCCCCTGTATTTATTGTTTCTGCCTTGAAAGATTCTGATGGTGCAAATTTGGATAGGGTGCAAATAGTAAAAGGCTGGATTGATGAGACGGGAACGGCTCAAGAAAAGGTTTTTGATGTGGTTTGGTCAGGTGAACGCACCAAAA
Source organism: uncultured Saprospiraceae bacterium (assembly GCA_964385675.1). Classification (GTDB taxonomy): domain Bacteria; phylum Bacteroidota; class Bacteroidia; order Chitinophagales; family Saprospiraceae; genus CAYLSF01. Next base: position 3,690 of record CAYLSF010000512.1, on the reverse strand, counting down.
ATACAAAAGGAAAAGTACCTGCCGTTGGCAATTCCGTCGATTTAAAAACGGCGACTTATACCAACGATATTGGCGCAATTCAATTGGAAACCACTTGGACAGACCCAGAATTTGACGCCAATACTTCCGCTTTTTATTATGTCAGAGTCCTAGAAATTCCTACACCTCGCTGGACGACTTATGATGCAGTACGTACCAATTCTGCTTTGCCAGATAATGTACCGTCAACGATTCAAGAACGGGCTTGGAGTTCTCCGATTTGGTATAATTCGAAGTAGGGTTGTAGTCGATAAACTTAAAGTAATAGGCAAAAAAATAACCCTTACATATTAGAAGTGGATGTAAGGGCTATTATAAAATGACTATTTGTTTAGCCTAAGTATTTTTTTGCGTAGGCTTTTGTTTAGGAGGATTGTTATCTCTTCCTTTACCTGATTTTTTACCTTCCTTTTTTGAAGGCCAATTTGACTGTTTTGTCTTTGACATGATATTAAAATTTAGAGTGTGAAAAAATAAACTACAATGAATAAAAATGATGCTAAGAATTCCTATCTTTCCAATCATCAGGTCTATTATCGTAGCCTCTATCTGTCCAATAAGTGTTATTATTAGGGTTTAATCGATTAGCACGATTATCCCTATCTGCTTTTTTGGAATCATCAATTTTGAAATTTTTCATGTTGAAAATTTTAAAAGTTTTAAAAATAAATATCACTTGGTAAAAGGCAATCGGTGTGCCAGTAGAAAAAATAGATATTAGTTTCGGTTTGTAATTGATTGATAAATAGTATTTTATGATTAGGTTGGGTTTTCTTACTCTAATTTAGAAGTAGGAGTTTTTTTTCCTGCTTAAGAAATTTAAGTCCTAAGAAATGAAGAATATTTTAATTACATGGCATTATACCACTCATGGTATTGCTTATTTTAAACATATTTTATCTGCATTTCATCAGAGAAAAAATCATACGTTCGATGATGAAATAAATTGGTCAAATTTATCCCAAAATCAGTTGAATAACTATTTTGATAAGCCACAAAGAAAAGGATTGCTTTTTGATAAGGTATTTTATCTTACAGCTTCACAAAACACTTTTGAAGATATTGCAAATAGAAAGAAATACAGAAGTAACATGCTGAGTGACCCTATTATCTTAGATAGTCCTACGGCTGATGTATGGAAACAATTGATAGGAAAAGAGGATATTTTATCTCCAGTATATTCACCTAGTTTAGTGAAAGATTTAGAATATGTTAAGGAGAATTTCAAAGAAGAATACCCGTTATTTTGCAAACAGATTTGGCGAGATATACAACATTACACGATAGCGGATCAAATATCTTGGTTTTTAAATTATAGCAATGCTAAAAGGTTATACGGTGATAGATTTGAAAAATGTGAAACTCGTGTAAAAAATCTACGAGATACAAAAGCAATCGTAAATACGGTACAAACTCAATTGAAAAATATTGCAACACAATTCCCAAATGCGAATTATTATATTAACATTAGTTTAGGGAGTAGTGAAACTCAGGTAGCCTGGCATGTATTGAGTCAAGCAGGAATGCTTCCAACGAAGACTAAATTTTTAAAAACTTACGATGCCAAATTAGATACTATAAATCCTCGTTTTAAGAATTTTACGATACAAGAAGTGCCTGTTCAGTTATTTGAGGAAATTAAGCCGATTCCTATTTTTGATAATACACAATCTGAAAAACGGAAAATCGCCAATTTAAAAATGAAATACTATATAAGAGCAGGGTTTTCAATTTTATTATTAGGTGAAAGAGGCACAGGGAAATCCCGATTAGCGGAAAAATATAAGGATGAAAAGCAGAAATTTGTAAGTGTAAATTGTGCTTCTTTTGATAATGATAGTAAGGCAGAAAGTGAGCTATTTGGTTATGTAAAAGGAGCATTTACAGGGGCTAATAGTGATAAAAAAGGCTTATTTCAAGAGGCTGACAATGGTATTTTATTTTTAGACGAAGTCCATCACCTTTCTAAACGAGTACAAGGTAAGTTAATGCAAGCACTACAAACGGATGAATATAATTATTTTCATATTCGACCTATGGGGAGTATAAAGAAGAGGAGGATGCGATGTACGGTTGTGTTTGCTTCTAATCAGTCTATAGAAAAGTTGCGAAAAGAGCATTTATATGAAGACTTCTTTGATAGAATTGCTCAAAATGTGATTGAACTTCCTCCACTTCGAGAAACAGTTAAAGATAGACAGAAAGATTGGGAAACTGTTGTGAAAGGAATGAAATTCCAACCACCATTAAAACCAGTGAATACAAATTTTATACAATGGTTGAAATCATTATCGCTTTATGGGAATTTTAGAGATTTACAAAAAATAGCGATTTATTGTCATAATTATCAATGTTTTCAGCCTGAATTGAAAGCATTACTCAGAAAAATGGGAATTAAAGATGTGAATACCTATGTGAAAAAAGAGTTTAAAAAATTACAATCTAGATCTAGTGAGTCTTCTTTAAAGTATTTTGATATTGAAAAACCAATTCAAGAAATAGAACGTGAATTTAAAAAGGATTTAGCTATCTGGCTCAATCAACAGTTTGGAAGCATGGAAAAGGCTTCTCAACATTTTAAAAAAGAATTTGGAGAAACCGTAACACAACGTACGCTACAAAAGTGGAAAAATGGAAAATAGGTTTTACCATGATAATTTTATTGTCCCATAAGAAAATCACAACCTGAATCACATCTCAGCAATCCATTCCCTAATTAATTCAACGCCTTCATTATGAACTAGCTTTCGAGCAACCTCAGGCATCATTTCACCAGGGTTCGTACTTTCCATTCGATATACCAGAATAGATTTTTCTGGATGTCCTTTTACAATATCGTAGGCATGTCCGCCAGTTCCTTTTCCTGCGGCAATGGGATGTTTATTGATACCTAAATTAAATTCATTAGTTTCCAATTCAGTAAGATGTAAAGCAGAAGTATTGCCAGGCCCACCTTCACTATGACAATGCCCACAATTCATATCTAAATAAGCTAATGCCCGACTGTGTAAGCTACCCGAATTTGGATCGTTCCAAACAGGAGATTTTCTAATTTTCGATAGTTCTGGAAGGTTGGTTAATAAACCTAAATTAGCGTAATGTGTTAATTGATTTTTTGAACCATTATTAAAAGCAAAACTCCGATTGAGTTGTCTAGCTTTTGGTCCAATAGGCGTTAATTCATCATTTTTGACATGACAGCTTTTACAGAGTGTTTGAGACGGAACACTATAAGCAACTTCCATTTTTTGCCCTTTTTCATTAATCCATGTTACGGGCTTAGTTGCACCTTCTACAGTTAAAAAGGCTTCAGTTTGTTCCTCATTCCATACATAAGAGGGTAGGGTTTGCTAAACCTGTTGATCTCTTAATAGTAAGCGAGTGTATATAATTGGTGTGGCCTTAGAAGGTTGTGATTCATCATGTTGATACTAGAAATTTTTGATAATATACGTTCCTTCTGGAAAGTCTAAGACTTCTTTATCTCGGTAAGTTATGGTTTTGCCTTTAGGTAATTTAAAAAATCGAGCTTTGTGGGCATAATCAGAAAATAGCGGTGTATTTAAATCATACGGAATAACATCTTCCATAGGATTTAAATCTTTTAAATCGTCCTTAAAAAATCCATATGCAGAAAGGGTAGGCTTTCCT
>CAYLSF010000511.1:0-5659 GCA_964385675.1 uncultured Saprospiraceae bacterium | reverse complement strand
TAACAGGTGCATAGCACCAATACTTATTGTAGCATTGAAATAAAAAGTATATTGAGGTACAGCGTACCGATACCAAAGTGTTGATTACCATAAGTAAACAAATCTATTATTTTGTCATAAAATGAATATCCGACAATCGACTTTTGATACCGTTACTCAAAAGTCGAAAGTCGATTGTCGAAAGTCAAAAACATGAGTTTATTCAAACGAAAAAAGAAAGACGCACCTGATGTGCCTAAAGAACTAGACCAAAGTTATTGGGCGTATGTGAGGCGGCAGTTTAAGAAAAATAAGCGGGCGTTGTACTCGATGTATTTTGTCCTTGTGTTGGCAACTATTGCGGTATTTGCTGATTTCTTAGCGAATGATAAGCCGATTGTAGCTCAATATCAAGGGGAATGGCATTTTCCTGTAATGAAGGAATATGGCGTGAATATGGGCATTGCCAAATGGCCGAAGCAGTTTTTAAATAAGGATTGGAAGACGCTAGAGTATGATTTTACGATTTGGCCTTTGATTCCTTATTTGCCGACTAACCATGATCAGGCATCTAACTTTGCAGGGCCTTTTGATAAGCAAAATGTCAAATCCACGAAATGGAGACATTGGCTAGGCACGGATAACTTAGGGCGTGATGTAATGTCGGGGATGATACATGGTACTCGTATAGCCTTTTTGGTGGGTATTGTGTCTATGAGTATTGCCTTTATTATTGGAGTTGTGTTAGGGGCATTAGCTGGTTATTTTGGAGACGATAGGTTACGAATGTCTAGAGGGCGATTATGGTTAAATTTACTCTTCCTTTTCTTCGCCTTTTTCTACGGTTTTCAAGTGCGTTCTACCACCTTAGCCGATGCTTTTTCCAATTCCTTCTTTAGTCTGCTTGGAGAGTTTTTTATCAGTTTAATCATCTTCTTTGGCATATTGGGGCTAGCGAATCTAATCGCTATTCCCCTCAAAAAGATTCCTTTCTTGGCAAAAAGAGTTGCCTTTCCAATGGATATTATCATTACTCGTTTTATTGAGGTAGTCGTGTCTATCCCTGTATTGGTTTTGATTTTGGCAGTAGTAGCTATTGCAAAACCTTCTATCTATAATGTAATGGCAATTATCGGTTTGGTGAGTTGGACAGGAATTGCCCGATTTGTACGAGCAGAATTATTGAGAATCCGTCGATTAGAATATATAGAAGCCGCACACGCCTTGGGGTATTCCAATATCAGAACCATGTTTAAGCATGCTGTTCCCAATTCCCTATCACCTGTATTTATTGCGGTAGCCTTTGGTATTGCATCTGCTATTTTGATTGAAGCCTTTTTATCCTTCTTAGGCGTAGGTGTACCGCCCGAGACGATTACATGGGGTAAATTACTTTCTATCTCTCGCTCAAATCCTACCGCCTGGTGGCTAGCCATCTTCCCCGGATTTGCAATTTTCTTAACGGTAACCTTATTTAATTTAATTGGAGAAGGATTGACCGATGCGATAGATCCAAGATTGAAACAATAGGGGATTTGAGGTGTAAGGTGTGATCTCGATAACAATAGGGGATTACACCTTATACCTATAAATAAGTAGAGCAGACTACTTAAAAATAAGGATATTTTCATGTTGTTATTTTATGCAATTTGAGGGGACAAAACTGTCGCCATGAAACTAACAACAAAATCACATGCAAAAAAGCATCTAATCAATGTTTCCATTGCGTTTTGTCAGCTTAAAAACAAAGCCGACCTAGCCCGAGTGCTAGGCACAACCGTAGAAACGCTACAACAAGTAGCCGCTCAACCAACCTACAAACCCTTCAAAGTACCGAAACGAGACGGGACAGAACGCACCATCGAAGATGCGACGGGGGAGTTGAAGAAATTGCAGAAGAGTTTGAATAATTACCTGCAAGCGGTCTATTATCACCATCGCACCAAAGCCGCCTATGGCTTTGTCACCAATGCCAAAAGCGATAGAATACCTCGCAATTACATCACCAACGCACAGCAGCATTACGGCAACCCCTATTTGCTCAATATTGATTTGAAAGACTTTTTTCATCATATCAAATCCGAGCAAGTCGAGCGACTCTTTCAGCATCACCCTTTTCATTTTGATAAAAAACTCGCTCAATTCCTCACAAAATTGGTGTGTTACAACGGCAGACTCCCTATGGGAACACATACCTCCCCTGCCCTCTCGAATTTTGCTGCCCGACAGTTAGATTTTGACTTGCTGACCCTAGCCGAGCGATTTGAATGGACTTATACCCGCTATGCGGATGACATGTCTTTTTCGAGCGATACAGCTATCACAAATACACATTACAAAATCCTCAATACCACCATTCAAAAACGGGGATTTCTCATCAATCCTAAAAAAGTCAAATGGTTTGAGCCCGATGATGTCAAAATCGTAACAGGCATTGTGGTAAAAGCCGATAGCCTTGACCTTGCCGAGGGCTACATAGAAGATGTACAAACCGATATTGATAAAATCACTCAAATCTTAGAAGTCCAAAATCTAGCCGGTAGCGTCCGCACAGGTTGGGTGGATAAATATAAAAAACTCATACAAGGGAAGCTGATTTATATCGGCAATGTACTCGGTAAAGCCGATAAGCGATTTATCACCTTACAAACCAATTTTAAAAAAGCTCAACAGCCACCAATTGAAGATTTTGGCACGTTGAGCTGGCGATTTTTTGATTATTAAAATTAGGTATAAGGTGTAAGGTATAGGGTTTAAGGTAGATTTCTCAAACCCTATACCTTATACCTTAAACCTCACACCTAATATCATGCAACTAGCATTAGACACGAAAGGCTTAAAGTTAAGCGTAAAAGACAAGGTGTTTTTTATAGAAACTCCTTCATTGAGCCGTAAAATTAGTCCTAAAAAGGTAACATCTATTGCAATAACAGCCTTTTGTACCATTACTTCTAGTGCGGTTATATTAGCCGTCAAGAATCAAATACCGATTCTATTTTTTGATAGAATTGGCAAAGCACAAGCAAGGGTTTGGAGTCCGTATTTTCAAAGCCTAGCCGACCTGCGTAGGCGACAGATTAAATTTGCTGATACACTGGAATGTACAATATGGTTTATAGAATTATATAAACTAAAATCAGAACATCTAGCAGATAACTTATTCTGGTTAAGTCAAAAATTTCCAGCACACAAAGCAGCATTAAATTATGCGAGAAAATCCATTCAGAAATACAATCAAGAATTTGAGCCTCTGAAATCTAAAATTCTTAAAGAGTGTCGGCAGGAATTAATGCTGATAGAAGCCAAAATTGCTCGACAATACTGGCAAGCGTTGGGTAAAACACTACCGCCTCCTTATCGCTTTCAACAACGCTCCAGAAGACCAGCCCAAGATATGTTTAATGCCGTACTCAATTATCTATACGGTATGACATATACCATAGTGGAAGGAGGATTATTTGCCGCAGGTCTCGATCCACATTTAGGATTTGTACATGCCGATGAGTACAATCGACCTGTTCTCTCTTTTGACTTGATAGAACCATTCAGACCGTGGATAGATCGACTGTTAATAGCAGAATGCCTAAAAAAGAATATTTTAAAAAAGCATTTTACCGCAAATCAACACGGGTTATTCTTAAATAAACATGGAAAAGCCCTAGTAATACCTATGTTTAATGAATTTCTACATCAAAATAGAAATTTCTTAGCCTATAATACCAATAACAAAAATCACATTTATCAATATGCAGGCTTATTAGCCAGAAATATTAGAACAACTGAAATGAATTAAATTTAAATCCAACATCATGTACCTTATTAGTTACGACATCGAAAAAGACAGCCTTCGTACCAAAATTGCACATCATTTAATAGCAAATGGTCTATATAGAATACAATATTCCGTATATTTAGGAACGCTAAGCGAGCAAGATTACGCTGCACTTGAAGTGTGGCTAAATAATGCCATGCAACAAGCAAATACACAAAAAGATAGTATTATGATATTAAAACTAGAAAAACCACAGGTTAAGACCATGAAAATACTAGGAATATCCAAACATGATATAGACGAAATAGTAGGAGATAAGCGTAGTTTAGTCATTTGAATGTCAAAACGAGGGTAGAAAAGGTGAGAATGGTCCATTTTTAAGAAAAATGGACTATTCTGATGTTAAATTAAAATATTTTAACTACATTTGATATTATAAGTCATTAGTTCTTTGAAAATTTAGAATAGGTCAAAAAATTATTCCTGACAATTTCATGACAAATTATCTTTATAAGTAATTGATTATAAGTATATTACAAAGTTACTATAGGAGTTCGCACCCACACGTAGAGAGGATTGCGACAATGGATCTACTATACCATGCTCCAATATAGTAGCATAGGAGTTCGCACCCACACGTAGAGAGGATTGCGACTATAATTTCCATTAATTGTAGGAGTTACATCATAATAGGAGTTCGCACCCACACGTAGAGAGGATTGCGACAAATAAGCATTACAATTAGTGATTTCAATTTTCATTATAGGAGTTCGCACCCACACGTAGAGAGGATTGCGACAGTTATAAAAGGATTGGTATTATCAGATAAGAATATAGGAGTTCGCACCCACACGTAGAGAGGATTGCGACAGATAAGCTATATTCTTTAATTCCTATTTTCTTTATAGGAGTTCGCACCCACACGTAGAGAGGATTGCGACAATCTTGATTTCCTGCATACAATTCGCATATATATAGGAGTTCGCACCCACACGTAGAGAGGATTGCGACAAAAATGATTTGTCTGGTTATGGCTGTTTGGAAAAATAGGAGTTCGCACCCACACGTAGAGAGGATTGCGACAGGTTTACCGTTACGGCATTTCTGCCGGGAACGATAGGAGTTCGCACCCACACGTAGAGAGGATTGCGACAAACTACTTTTTTTTAACATGAATTTCCAATTATAGGAGTTCGCACCCACACGTAGAGAGGATTGCGACAATTGCCCGATTTGTCCCTTTGTTTAGCTTGAAACATAGGAGTTCGCACCCACACGTAGAGAGGATTGCGACATTGACCGTCAGAATCTGTAATTAGCTCTGGTTTTATAGGAGTTCGCACCCACACGTAGAGAGGATTGCGACAAATCTCATAAACGTTATTTTAGGATTGCAAGAAAATAGGAGTTCGCACCCACACGTAGAGAGGATTGCGACTCTATCTGAGGAAAATAATCTCCTAAAAACATATATAGGAGTTCGCACCCACACGTAGAGAGGATTGCGACAAAAAGTATAATGAACCGATAGCACAACCAGCTAAATAGGAGTTCGCACCCACACGTAGAGAGGATTGCGACAAGATTTGGTCTCTGGTAACAGTCCCTTTTTTGAAAATAGGAGTTCGCACCCACACGTAGAGAGGATTGCGACACAGTTAAATTTGTTTTCTATTGTTTCTCTGTATTATAGGAGTTCGCACCCACACGTAGAGAGGATTGCGACAGTGACTTCCATTCTTAACATAAGAGAAAACCTCATAGGAGTTCGCACCCACACGTAGAGAGGATTGCGACCTTTTTTCTAATTTAGTCATTGTAAAAAATTTATAATAGGAGTTCGCACCCACACGTAGAGAGGATGAACTGTGTTAATTTCCAAAAAAAATGAGTAGAAATTTTTGATTT
>CAYLSF010000510.1:0-5670 GCA_964385675.1 uncultured Saprospiraceae bacterium | reverse complement strand
AGGATGATCAATTTTCATCACTTCTCGACCATACGTTGTTGCTTTGATCACACAACTAGGACCACCTTTTTTACTGCCCCAATGTGCATCTGTGATAAACAAGAAATCCTCATCCCCATCATTCCAAAGTGATAGACCGTGTCCTGCTACATATCGAATGCCCCATGAATCCAATAGCTTTCCAGATTTATCATAAATTAAGACATTATTTTTGGTGTGGTTGCCCAACATAATCAATCGTCCTTTACTATCCATCACCATTTCATGACAGTCCTTTACAGGATGCGTTGAACTATCTAAGTTCCCCCAGTTTTCATGAATTTTATATTTAAAATCTCCATGGCCAATCGTTCTTTTCGATAACTTAGGTTTTGATTGACCAATATAAAAAGATGGAAAGACCATAGAACCCGCAGCAATAGCCGTCGCTTGATTTAAAAATGTTCTTCTTTTCATGTGTAATTCAAAATTATTACGCAAGTATATCCTTAACCACATGACCATGTACGTCGGTCAAGCGGAAGCGTCTGCCTTGATGTTTAAAAGTAAGTTGTTCGTGATTGATGCCTAATAAGTGCATCAGCGTTGCCTGAAAGTCATGAACATGAACAGGATTTTCTACTACATTATATCCAAAATCATCCGTCACACCATAAGAAAATCCCTTTTTTATACCTGCTCCTGCCATCCATATTGTAAAAGAACGAGGATGATGATCTCGTCCTAAAAGGTCATAGGTTAATCGCCCTTGACAATAAGCGGTACGTCCAAACTCTCCACCCCAAATAATTAAAGTATCTTCTAGTAAACCTCTACGTTTCAAATCTTTAACCAATGCAGCAGAAGGTTGATCCACATCATACGCTTGTCCGACTATTGCTTTATTCAAAGCATAATGTTGATCCCAACCCATGTGATAAAGTTGGACAAATTTGACATCTTTTTCAATCAATCGCCTAGCCATAATGCAGTTTGCTGCAAACGTACCAGACTTACGACTTTCTGGGCCATAAAGCTCAAAAACTTCATCAGGTTCATCTGATAAATCCGCTACTTCTGGCACAGAAGACTGCATTTTATACGCCATTTCATATTGGCTAATACTCGAAATAATTTCGGGATCACCAATATTTTGATATTGTAGCTGTGCCAATTCTCCCAATTTATCTAGTAAATTCCTACGGTTGACTTTGCTAATACCATTTGGATTATTCAAATATAAAACGGGATCATTTCCAGCCCTTAATTGCACGCCTTGATGAATAGATGGTAAAAATCCATTACCCCAAATTCTTGAATTTAAGGCAATGCCATTTGGATTTCCTGTACCACGCGAGAGCATCACCATAAAACTTGGCAAATCCTTATTATCAGAACCTAACCCATAACTCAACCATGAGCCAATACACGGACGACCAGGAATTTGAGAGCCTGTTTGAAAGAACGTCACCGCAGGATCGTGATTAATGGCTTCGGTGTGCATGGAACGAATGAAACATAAATCATCGACCACTTCACTTAAATGTGGCATCAATTCACTCATCGTAGCCCCACTTTGTCCGAATTGTTTAAATTTAAAATGACTTTGTACCAATGGAAAACTTCGTTGATCAGAGGTCATTCCCGTTAGTCGCTGATTTCCAACCACAGAAGGCGGAATATCTTGACCGTGCATTTTTTCTAGCAGCGGCTTGTGGTCAAACAACTCAAACTGCGATGGTGCACCACTTTGAAAAAGGTAAATGACTCGTTTTACCTTAGGAGCGAAATGTGGTAGAACGGACGCTTGACGGTGGATAACCTGTCCTGTATTTGATACGAGAGCAGATGGTTTAGTTTTACTTCCGTTTAAGAGTTTTGGATTTAGCAAAGAAGCTAAAGCAACTGTTCCAATACCTAGACTTGTCTTGGACAAAAAATGACGACGGCTAAAGTTGGCTTTTACTTCATTCTCAATCGTCTTTTGATTATCCGATGTATATATTTTTAAATCATTATGGTCGTCCATATTTATCGTAAATTTTGAACCACAAAAGAATCAAAAGCACCTTTTTTTAATTTTGTGCCTTTTGTGGTTCAAATAATAAAATTATCCTTTGGTTATCGTTTCATTCATATTTAAAATAGCAGACGTAATCATCGTATAACTTGCTATTTCTAAGCGATTTAAAGAATTATCTACTGGATATTCTCCAGCTTTTAATAATTCATTGATATCGTTTTGGTGTTGTTGAAACTCTTGTTTACTTTCTTTATATAAGGCGGTTAAAGTTGCTAGTTCTTTATCGGTTGGTGGTCTAGCTGTAGCGATTCGGAAAGCATACGTAATTTTATCGGCTTCGCTATCTCCGCCATTTTTTAAAATACGCTCCGCAAATAATCGGGCAGCTTCTACAAACTGTACATCATTAAGTAGAATTAAAGCCTGTAAGGGGGTACTTGTTGCTTCCGCTTTGACGGTACAGGCATGTCGAGTCGGTGCGTCTAAAGTCGTCATATTTGGTGGTGGAACGGCTCGTTTCCAGTAGGTGTAAAGACTTCGACGATAGAGTTTATCACCATGATCTTGGTCATAAGGCGTTTTTGCGGTAGAAACTTGAGCCCAAATCCCCGCAGGTTGATACGGTTTTACGGGTTCACCTCCAATTTTATTGACCAATAAACCACTTACCGCTAAGGCATTGTCTCGGATCATTTCAGCTGTTAAGCGATAGCGAGGACCTCTTGCGAGTAAATCATTATTCGGATCAATCTCTAATAATTCGGGTGAAATCACAGAAGATTGACGATAGGTAGAAGACATCACCATTTTTTTGTACAATGCCTTTATATCCCAATTGTTTTCTTGAAAATCAACCGCTAACCAATCCAATAATTCGGGATGTGTAGGTAATGAACCTTGATTACCAAAATCATCAGGTGTCGCTACCAATCCTTTTCCAAAAATCATTTGCCACATTCGATTGACCATCACCCTTGAAGTCAAAGGTTGTTCAGGTGCAAATAACCATTCTGAAAACCCTAGTCGATTTTTAGGTGTGTTTTTATTAAAAGCTAAAACCGCTTTTGGTGTATGTGCTTCTACTTGTTCTCCCAAATCATCATAAACGCCTCGGTTCAATATAAAAGTTGGACGAATACTATCTTCCAAATCTTTCATCACCATCAGTTGCGGAATACTATCCAGCAAGGCTACTTTTTCTGAAATGGATGTTTTTAAATTTGCTCTTAACGCTTGGAGTTCCTCATTTTGATTGTGAACATAATAATCAAACCAACCATTTTCTGTAATTTTTTTGTTTGCTAATGTCTGAATTTCGGGTAAGGTCAGCACTCGATTATACTGCCTAAATTCATCTAATGCACCGCCTTGAAGACTGGAATGCCCGATGGTAAACCAAGAGAAAAGCGGGAGTTGTTTACTCAAATTATCTTTTAAAACATTCACTTCTAACCGCTCACCATCCATATACAACTGAACGCCTGATGCCTTAGAAGAACCATCATAAGTCACGGCTAAATGCGTCCATTTTTTAAAGGGAAAAGACTTTTTAGAGCGAACTTTAATATAATTGTGATCCCATGTATTCGCTAACTGAAAAGATAATTTATCTTCTTCAATAAATAAGATATAACCAGGTACTAAATCAAAATTTCCATCTTCTGTTCCCAATATTCTAGCCATCTGAAATGGCTCAGGGTAGTTGATCCAAACGGAATACGAAAATGCAACTTCACTACCAAAACTATTACCTTTTTCTTTAAATAGCGTTTGGTTAATCCCGTCATATTCCAACGCATTTCCTTTCACACCTTTTACAAAATGCTCTTCACCCTCAAAGCTGACAGGGCGATTCGGTTCAGCTTTATTTGCTAAAATTTTTCCATCTTTATGGTTCTCCGTTTTTTCAAAAGGCACATAAACATTTAAGTCTTTTTCAAGGTTAATTTTCTTATTGAGTTGGGTTTTCCAATCCTTATTTTGCTCTAATTGTTGAATATAGTTGGCTATTGCTTCACGTTGATCATCACACAATTGATTTAGTTTATCCAGCTCTTTTTGCTCCTTTTCATTGGTCAGATTGAGAACGGGATACGCTTGTGACTCATACCGAATTTGTCCTGGTTCATCTACATTATTAAAAAAGGCAAACATTCCGAAATACTCCTTTTGAGAAATTGGATCGTATTTATGGTCATGACATTTAGCACACTCCATCGTTAACCCCAAAATTGCTTTTCCTGCTGTATTTGTCCTATCTGCAACATATTCCGCTCGCCATTCTTCATCAATAATTCCATTTTCGGAGTTCATAATGTGATTGCGATTGAAAGCCGTTGCAATCAACTGTTCCCGAGTAGGGTTGGGTAATAAATCGCCTGCTAACTGTTGGGTAATAAATTCATTGTAGGGTAGATTTTGATTAAAGGCATCAATCACCCAATCTCGCCATTGCCATACCATTCGCTTTGAGTCCGATTCATAACCATGCGTATCCCCATATCGGGCTACATTAAGCCAGTCCGATGCCATGCGTTCTCCATAACTTTGACTTGCGAGTAATCTATCAACTACTTTTTCATAAGCATTACCTGACTTATCATTAATAAAAGCATCTATATCTTCCAGAGTCGGTGGCAGCCCTGTTAAGTCAAAAGTTACTCGACGAATTAGTGTTTCTTTAGTAGCCTTTTCTGACGGTTTTAGATTATTTTGTTCTAATTTTGAAAGGATATAATAATCAATGTCATTTGTCGTCCAATCTTTATTTTGAACATTTGGCAGATCCGACTTCTGAGGAGGCGTAAATGCCCAATGCGTTTTCCATTCTGCTCCCTGTGTTATCCATTTTTCAATTAAGGCTTTTTCATAATCCGAGACCACCAAACCGCTTTCAGATGGTGGCATCACTATTTCCAAATCATGTGAAATAATCCGTTTGAATAGTTCACTTTTATGTGGCTTTCCTGCTACAATTGCATAGTTGCCACTTTCTCCTTTTCCAAAAGCTCCTTCTTTGGTATCTAATCGCAATTTAGCCTTTCGAGCTTTTTCATCAAATCCATGACAATGATAGCACCTATCTGATAAAATTGGCTTGATATGAAAATTAAAATCCACCACCTCCGGTAAGCCTTCCACGGATGCACTCAATGTCTCTTGCGAACAACTTTGCAAACTTACTCCAATAAAGACAATTGCTCCAATAATCAAAAAAAGGAATATTGCTCGTTTCATCTGGTTCTATTCAATTTTGTGTAACACTTAGTGATGGTTTATTACTTTCAAATGTAAGGGGTTTGGTTATTTTTTCAAATGTTACAGGTGGGAATTGTGGGAGGATTTAGGGTTACAAAAGCGTTACAGAATATCTTGGACAGTATAATTTTTAGACAAATTGATTTTTCAATGGAATTTAGATGTCGTTTTCTAATAAGACATTTAACTCAATTATTATGAGATTGTATAAATTTAAAAATCTTTTGAGTCATCTTTTTAGCTTCCTCAGATATGTCATCATAAGTTTTTATTTCATTTATAGCTTTCTTACAAAAATTCAATTTATTCTTTATTGTACCACTACTTTCAGCATACCCGCCTGTTCTTTTTAGATTAGTAAAATTTTCATTAATAAATTTTCCAATTCCTATATCTTGATAATCTGAAAT
>CAYLSF010000509.1:0-5693 GCA_964385675.1 uncultured Saprospiraceae bacterium | reverse complement strand
TGTTAATGGTTGACTAGAATTTTTAGAAAACAGCAAAAGCAGTAAAGATTTTATTCTTTCTTCGTTTGTCAACGGTAGTTGTCGTTTACTTTTTTTGAGTTGTCCATCTAATGGCTTTTGACCACTAAACCCTATTCCTCCAATATAACCTTGCTTTACGCCTGCCCTCGATAAATACGCATCCCCTTTTATGATATTTTTTCCAACAACAGCTAAAGGCTTATTATTATCTTGAAGGTATAGGGCTGCCTTTTGCTCCGCTTGTAAGGTATCTCCAAGTAATACTGCTTTTTGTATTTTTTTGGATTGAAGTCGATTCCATTTGAATGAAGTGACTAAACCAACTTTTAAAAATCCCCAATCTCTTTTTTCATAAATGATACTATCTTGTTGACTTTCAAATAAGTCTAATTCAGTAGGAGGAATTACATTTTGACGATTGGCTTTTAATAATTCAATACCCGATTGTGTGTTACGAATTAACCTTAATTGCAATAAGTTATCTTGAACTTGAGTATTTTTAATATATGCCAAACTAATAAATAAACCACTTACTACAGCAATCAACAACGTAATAAATAGCACGTATAATAAGGCTCGTGCAGGGAGATAAGTGGGAAAAGAAGATGGTTGATTCAAAGGATTCTGATTTGATAATTAAAAAAAATTGAAGCGAATAGTTGCAAGCTATTCAAATATCCAATAAATTACGCAATTTACTCATTTATCAATAGCAAAAAACTCTAGAAATGGAAAAATTAACCATAAAAACTATTCTAGGAAATAATAATTCCAATCCAAAACACTTAAATGCTTTTACATTAACAGAAGTTATGGTTGTCCTAGTTATTATTGGAATACTTGTCTTAATTGCATTACCAACTTATACGGGTTTCATTGGGTCAGCACATGCTACTGAGGCTAAAATTCAATTAAGAAACTTATCTACTGCACAAAAAATGTATCATCAAGAATATTTTGAATATACTGATAATCTAGGGGCTACTAATTTTCAAGCTCCTAAGACCATAGCAGAGGGAGGGACTTCTAAATACCGCTATGAAATTATAAACGCCTCTACTGCTGGTTTTTTAGCAAGAGCAACAGCTATTCAAGATTTTGATAATGATGGTCAATTTAATGTCTGGGAAGTAACAGAAAACGGTAAAGTCGTTCAAATTATGCCAGATTAAACGGTCATTTCTCCAGTTATTTCCAACGTGATTGGAAATCTAATAAATCTATCGGTAAAGTTGATAAATTCGATAAAAAATAGATTTCCACTCACGTTATGTATCTACAATATTTTGGTAGTATTCATCCAATTTCTTATTGTAATGTTCCTTTCTATCATTACTTATCAAGACTTCAAACAACGGGCTATTCGTTGGGAGTTATTACCCTTATTATTACTATGTGTACTAACACAAGGATATATTCAAATTGGAGGTAGTCGTTTACTCTATTTTGGTGGACTCAATCTATTATTTTTTGTAGCACAAATGATTTTACTTACGCTTTATTTAAGCATCAAATTTAAGAGGTGGATAAATATTACTAAAAAACACTTAGGCTTAGGTGATATATTATTTTTTATCCCAATGTCTTTTATGTTTACACCACTAAACTTAATTATTTTTTTCATTGTCGCATTGCTGATTACAATAATAGGAACTTTGGCAATACAAGTGTTATTCAAACCAACATATAAAACGATACCACTAGCAGGCATACTATCTTTGTATCTAATTATCATATTAATATTGGAAAGTAGTACAATTCTATCTCGTTGGAATGATTGGCTACACGGTTAAGGGTGGACGGCAGACGGTGAACGGTTTTCGTAACAGGTTGAAATCAAACTACTTACAACTAATTGATTATCGAAACTGTCCAACATTACGTGGGTAGCCGAATGATTGGATTTTATTGGAATGATATTTTAAAAATTCATTATTTAGTGCATTTCGCTTGATATAATAACTGCAAACTGTCAACTGCTTACTGCAAACTGCACTAATTTATTGAAAATACACCATAATGATAACAGCCACTATACCGACTCAAGTTATTCAAACCTTAACCCCTGAACAAGCATGGCATTATAAAATCGTTCCGTATCATAAGGAAAATGGACAGCTACACTTATATATTGCGGATTCTGAACCTTTACAACAAATCAAATTAGAATTAGAAGTTCTTTTGGGAAAAAAGGTCTATTTAACCGCTTATCCACTATCAGAAATTCAACAAACATTAGGGAAATATTACAGGAAACAGGGAAGAGAAACCATTGCAAGAAACGTACAACAACAAAATATTCAAAATAATGCTAAAGACTTTTTACCGAATTTGATTGAAGAAGCACAATCGCTTAAAAGTAGTGATATTCACATTGAACCCTATGAGAAAAATGCGAGGGTACGAATGCGTATAGATGGTGTAATGATAGAGCGATATGTTTTAGAAAAAAAGACCTATCCAAGTTTGGTCAATAAAGTAAAAATCCAAGCCAACTTAGATATTTCAGAAAAGCGACTACCGCAAGACGGTCGTATTTTTTTTAAGACAAGTACCAATAAAAAAATAGATATTCGGGTGTCGGTGTTGCCAACATTACATGGTGAAAAAATTGTACTGCGATTATTGAGTAATGATGCCACTAATATTGATTTAAAACAATTGGGATTCACCTCAAATGAATTACAAAACTATTTAGAAGGCGTACAACAACCGAATGGAATGGTTTTGATTAGTGGTCCAACAGGATCGGGCAAAACGACGACCCTTTATGCAACATTGAAATTGCTCAATCAAACCTCACATAATATTCTAACCATAGAAGATCCAATTGAATATACTTTAGAGGGCATCAATCAAGTGCAATTGCGTGAAAATATAGGACTAGATTTTGCAAGTGCTTTGCGAACCTTTTTGAGACAAGACCCTGATATTATTATGGTTGGGGAGATTCGAGATAAAGGCACAGCATCTATGGCCATTCGAGCTTCTTTGACAGGGCATTTAGTCTTATCCACTATACATACCAACTCTGCATGGGGGATTATTCCTAGATTGACGGATATGGGTGTACCTGCTTATCTCTTAGCCGATACCCTCAATATGGCAGTTGCTCAACGATTAGTTCGCTTACTTTGTCCACATTGTAAAAAAGAAGAACCGTTAGCACCTTCTATCTATCCTAGACGGTTTAAACCTCCTGTTCGATTACATACACATTATACCGCCGTTGGTTGTGAGCATTGTTACTACACAGGATACAAAGGAAGAAGTGCCGTTTATGAAGTTATCAATATTGACGCTGAATTAAGTGATTACATCAAAAATGAACAATTTAAAGTCGCCCATTTATTAAAAGCCAGAAATATTAAAAGCCTATCAGATAATGCTTTTAGATTATTTCAAAATGGAGCAACTTCTATGGAAGCGATTTATTCTATTTTGGCGAGTGCGGGATAGTCATTCCAACGGTCATTCCCAACTTGCCTTTCCTCAACTGGATTGGGGAATTGGGAATCTGGGTATTTTGAACGAATATTCGTTTTTTCTACATCAGATTCCCAGTCAAGCTGGGAATGACTACAAGCAAAAAAAATGAAAAACTCAATATTATACTACATTCTATTAGGCTGCATCTGTTGCATAACCATTACCGCAACAGCTCAAAGCAATCGACTAGCGGTAATAGAACAACAATTGACAGCTTATCAAAAAGACCATTCCAGAATCAAAGGAAAAGTTGATGTCGCCTTTGAAGGGAGTTTAACTGACTTTATTACCTTATTAGCTGGAGAAAAAAAGGTCAATATTACGATAGACCCGTCTATTAATAAAAAGGTCTATAATACCTTTAATGATGTAACGGTCAAAGATGTTATTCTATGGATTTGTAAAGAATATGATCTAGCCATAGATATTACAGGTTCTATTATATCCATACAACAATACCAAAAACCACCGCCTCCTAAACGGCAGCTTAACATCACCTATAATGCTTTTAATAAGCAATTGACCATGCGGCTCAATCGAGATACATTGGATAAAGTGCTACAAAAAATAGCTGAATTTACAGGCGTAAATGTAACGCCAACCAGAGCCATAAGTAATGATAGAATCTCAGGCTATGTTGGAAAGGCTACATTGAAGGAAGCCCTTCAAAATATTGCTTTTGCCAATAATTATATCTTAGAAGAAGTGGAAGAAGGAGGATTCACATTACGCCCAAAAGCTGAACCTCAAACAGCTCAAAACCCAATAAATAATAACAACAATCGAAATAACAGAGGGAATAGAAATAATGGTAATCGAGGTAATAATAACAATAGTAACTTTATGGTCAATACCAATCCTGGACAGGTTCGTGTGCGAATCAACCGAGATTCAGTGCCGAAACTTACCGTAAGTGCCATTAATGTTCCTATAGCTGATATTATCAATAAAGTAGCAACGGATGCTAAAATCAATTTTTACCTATTTGAAGCCCCTACTGAAAATGCAACCATACAACTCGCTGATATTACCTTTCCGAACTTCCTAACCTTCCTATTGCAAAGTACCAATTTTAATTACCGAATAGAAAACGGGGTATATCTCATAGGTAAAAAAGAGAATGAAGGGATTCGTCAAACAAAGATCGTGCAATTGCAACACCGCCCGGTAGAAGATGTCTTACCCTCTATCCCAAAATCCTTACAACAAGGTATAGAATTGGACACTTTCCCAGAATTGAATGCCCTAATTTTTAATGGCTCAGAAAGTCGGATTAAGGAGCTAGAGCGATTTGTAGAAGACTTGGATAGACCAGTGCCGAATGTAGAAATTGAATTATTTATTATGGATGTTCAAACCAATAGATTAACTGAATTAGGGTTAGATGCAGGTGTAGGTACAGAACCTGTTACCCCTGGTGGTACAATATTTCCAAGCACCAATTTTACCTTTTCTTCCCAATCTATTAATGGATTACTCAATCTCCTAAGTGGACGAGGAATCGTAAATCTAGGGCCCGTACAACCCAATTTCTATGTAAGTCTTAAAGCTTTAGAAGAAGATGGACTAGCCAAGGTTAATTCCATTCCACGTATCGCTACGTTAAATAGTCATCCAGCTAGCTTTAGTATTGGGGAGCGTCGTTACTATAGAGAAGATCAATTAACTATACAAGCGGGTATCAATCCATTACAACAAACCAATATTCAATTTAAAGAGCTAGAGGCTAATTTTAGCATCGACGTGACACCATTTATCTCAGGGGATGAAAATGTTACGCTAGATATAGATGTAGAGCAAACTGATTTTATTGGAGAGATACAAACGAATGCACCATCGCCACAAGTCACTCGAAACTTCTCCTCTAAAATAAGGGTCAAAAATAATGAGCTAATCGTATTAGGTGGACTTAATAGAAAGCGAACGGATGAATCGGGTAGCGGTGTGCCATTATTGTCTCGCATTCCAGTACTAAAATGGTTCTTTAGTAAACGAAAACGCTCTAAGTCTGAAAGCAAACTTTTGATATTTATTAAGCCGAGAATTTCTTATTAGAAATAAGTTGTTAATTAATATTATTTATCTTGCTAAGCGTTATGAATTGTCCAAAATCAATTGATAACGCTTTTCTTTTAATAAAAATATAAAACAAAACTTGCATCACATTATAAAATAAACTAACT
>CAYLSF010000508.1:0-5695 GCA_964385675.1 uncultured Saprospiraceae bacterium | reverse complement strand
ACTTAAATTTTCATCTCCTACTAAAGCAAAGTTTTTATCATTATAAATCATTGACTAATAACCAAGTAACTAATAACCATAATTTAACATAAACACAATGAATAATATGAATCGTTTTTTGCAAAATTACAAGGTACAGCGGTGGCGAAATCAAGCGAAGGCATTTTTGCAAAAGTCATGGTATAAGCTAACCCTTTTAGCCCTGGTGGCAGTAATCTTTACCTACAAGGATTTAAGCATTCATTTGGATTTGAGTTCAGCCGCTTCTAAACAACAAGTCGCTCCAAACTTGGAAGATAAATTTAATATGCCGACTCATCCTAAACCTAATACCAAGCAACAATTTACAGACAAATTAAAGAAGGACAGTCGCACAGAATCCTTTTCCTTGTTCCCTGCTTTTTTGTTTAGTAATAATCGAAATACAGAAACGCTACAATTAGGACTGGAAAAAGTGGATAAAGGATTGGTTAATAATTATGTTAAAAAATATGCTCATGTAGCGGTGGAAGAAATGAAAAAATATGGTGTTCCTGCTTCAATTACCTTAGGTCAAGCCTTATTACATGGTCAGGCAGGTACAAGTATTTTAGCAGAAAATGGTAATAATCATTTTAGTATTACCTGTGGATCATCATGGAAAAAAGAGGCTTTAGAAGTAGAGGGATTATGTTATAGAAAATATGAAGGCGTTTGGAAAAGTTATCGGAATCATAGTGAGTTAATTACTAAAGGACGGTTTAAAGTATTGAAAAAATATAGCTCAACAGACTATAAACAATGGGCAAAAGGATTAGGGGAAAACGGCTATTCATCGGTGAAAGGATATGGAACCTTATTAATCGAGACGATTAAAAAGTATAATTTGGATAAATACGATGAGTGATTTTTTTATACCATTAGTTTTTTGCGAAGTCCATAAACTGATCTTATTGCGGCAAGTTTTATAGGCTTTCAAAGGCATTTATGTATAAATGTATTTACTTTTGTGCGTATGAAAGTAGAAATATTAGATAGTCGGTTGAAGCATATTATTCAAAGTGCGGAACATGTCTTTTTTGAAAAGGGATTTTCTAAAACAACGGTATCTGATATTTGTAAAGTCGCCAATTGTAGCCGCACAACGTTGTATCAGCATTTTGATAGTAAAGAGAATATTTATTTAGCAGTAGTCAATCATTCCTTTAAACACTTTCATCGGTATTTTACCAATTTAAATATCAAGGAAAACAATGGATTAGAGACCATGGTAAGTTACGCTAAAGGGTATATTAACTACTCTAAGCAATCCCCTAAAAGATTCTTAATGTTGCATGACTTTTATACCATTTTGAAAAATGTCAATAATAAAAACTTTCAATCCAACACGGATAAGAAATTATCCCAATGTCGTTTTTTTGAGCAAGTCAAGCAAAGTGCAGAAATTCCGCCTGTGTTTTTATCAGAATTAATCCAACTTGGACAGCAAGACGGCAGCATTAATCCCAACATATCAGCGTCTGTATTATTTCTAAATTATTGGGCGTATCTAATCGGAAGTGCCAATCTTTTTTATTACTCCAATACCCATCAACCCATTCATATCCTCGGCATTGATATGGAAGATGTAGAGCAAAATACATTTGATTTTATTCGGAAGATTTTATCCTAGTTTCAATGAATGAATCATTACCTCAATAGCTATTGGGTAAGCGTAAATATTTATTGACTCAATGATGCTTAGACAAGGAATCTCAACTTTCAACTTCGAGGGGGGAATTAGTAATTAAGTTGTCTCAATCCCCACTACTATGGATAGACTACTCTTACCTGTAAATTTCAATACACTCTAGGGTATGAAAAAGTCTCAATCCCCACTACTATGGATAGACTACTCTTACACTATAAAAGTGGCTGCGTATTTTCCATGTTTTTGTCTCAACCCCCACTACTATGGATAGACTACTCTTACACTATAAAAGTGGCTGCGTATTTTCCATGTTTTTGTCTCAACCCCCACTACTATGGATAGACTACTCTTACATCGGCCCTGGTGGAAGATATGGTAACGAAAACTGTCTCAACCCCCACTATTATGGATAGACTACTCTTACATCGACCCTGGTGGAAGATATGGTAACGAAAACTGTCTCAATCCCCACTACTATGGATAGACTACTCTTACCATTATCGGTGGTTACCTGAAGCAGAATCCTAACTGTTCAATCCCCACTACTATGGATAGACCACTCCTACTAGTTTATATAGATAATAGATCTTTATTAAATAAGTCTCAATCCCCACTACTATGGATAGACCACTCCTACAGCCACGCTTCGAGAATACGATAGTGATGTTTATGTCTCAATCCCCACTACTATGGATAGACCACTCCTACACAGGTAGGATCAAAGATCAGATTAATCGGCAAAAGTCTCAATCCCCACTACTATGGATAGACCACTCCTACAAAAATCTTGAGCGGGCAAAACAAATAGAAGAATTGTCTCAATCCCCACTACTATGGATAGACCACTCCTACTCTGCACGAATACGGACAAGACCTTTTGCTAATTAGTCTCAATCCCCACTACTATGGATAGACCACTCCTACTAAACCACATAAAAAATGAGTGGAACACAAACTAAGTCTCAATCCCCACTACTATGGATAGACCACTCCTACTACTGGGTTCAAATAAGAACCCCTGAAGGTCAAAGCGTCTCAATCCCCACTACTATGGATAGACCACTCCTACAATAAAGGTAGAATTCAGTGGAGACGACTCAATGTCTCAATCCCCACTACTATGGATAGACCACTCCTACAATGTAAGACATGTATTTCAGAAGCTCTTCAACCAGTCTCAATCCCCACTACTATGGATAGACCACTCCTACCAGTACTGGTTCACTATCGGTCTCTCAAGAGTATTTGTCTCAATCCCCACTACTATGGATAGACCACTCCTACTCGAAGGAACATCAGGAAACGTTGTTATATTAGATAGTCTCAATCCCCACTACTATGGATAGACCACTCCTACAAGAACTTTTTAACATATTGATTATCAATGCCAAAAATGACTGTTTTTGACAAAAAAATACCAAACAAGAGTTTCAGAAGAAAATTATCTGAAAAATGTCATTTTTTTAGCCTATCAAAGAACCTACATCACTAAGATACAATATTATTCTGGAATTAAAAGACTAAAGTGTCTTTTTTGCCTATAATTTCACTAACGTCTAATTTTTGTACGCCTAGGATTTTCATGTTGTTAACTTGTTGCTTTTCTAAATCCTAAATGAAATCCGAGCCTTATCGCATAGGCAGCGATAATTTAAAAGTCGTTCCTTGAGCAGAAGACTTAAAAACACTTAAATCCCCTCCATGCAACAAGGCTATTTTCTTACATATCGCTAAGCCGATGCCGGTACCTTGAAATTCAGCCGCTGTATTTAAGCGAGAGAACATTTCAAATATTTTATCAAAATACGCTTCCTCTATACCAATGCCGTTATCTTGAATAAAGAGGTTCAATTGTCGGTTTTCTTGTTGGTAGGTTACATGAATCTTCGGAGATTCACTTTGGTTATATTTTACACCATTACTGATTAGGTTTTGAAATAACTGACTGATTTGTAATTTATTAGCTTTTATCGTCGGTAGGTTTGTGGCTAGGATAGTTGCTTTTTTATTGGTTATATCTGTTTTTAAATGATGCTGCACTTCGGTTAGAACTTCATTAAGATCAACCGTTTCAAAATCTATGCGTTGTACTTTTTCTAATTTGGAAAAATTTAATAATCCTTGAATCAATTGATTCATTTGCTTTCCATTTTGCTCAATATACCCTAGATATTCTACAATACCTTCATCTTCTTGTTTTTTGAGTTTGCGTTTTAGCAATTGTGTAAAACTCACAATATTTCGCAAGGGGGCTTTTAAATCATGTGAAGCTACCGCTGCAAAACGCTCCAAATTTTCATTCGATATTTTTAATCGTTGGTTGTAAGATTGATTCTGAGCATAGTAGAAAATTAAAATAGCAACCATAGAAATCATAATCAAAACTTGATTGATAACAATATTATAGGTCGTCTGAAAGTCTTTAGGAATTACATTAGGCGTTTCAAATCCCTGCTCATTTAAAATCAAAAAACCGAAATAAATAATAATCGCTAAAATAGTCGTGTAATAGATTAAGCCCACCCGAATAGCAATCAAAGTGGCCACAACAGGTAATGTAATGGTCCAAAAAATAAAAGAAGAATAAATCCCCCCTGTGTAATAGACCATGGCTACAATGTACAAGGCACTTAATGTTCCAAACAAATAGGTCGTCATGATTTTCTGACCGGAATACTTTAAGAAGAATGCTAAACCGATACAGCTAGAAAACATCAGAACGGTTAACAATAAGAGGTCATGAAGGGCATTGATATAAAATAAGGTGCTACTACTACTACAAGCAACGGCGATACCAAATAGGGAAAAGATTAGGTATCTTACCTTGCTTTGTATATCCTGACTTTCGGTCTCAATATCCTTAGGAAAAAAATATGTAATGAGTGGATTCAATATGATACGTTCTAAGTTAAACTGTTGTCAAATACATCCCTTAAAAATGATGTGCTGTACAACTGATTGTATTCGGTCAAAAATTACTCCAATTTACGGAGTGGCTAAAAAATGAATCATAATGTTTTAAGGGATTTGAAACTTATAATGTAAGAGGGTTCATATAAAAATTTTGAGTAATTAAAAGTATTTTTTTGAATCACAAAGAGACAATCCCTCCCAACTACTGTATGGGAAGCTATCAGGAACACAAAGGCTATCTGCAAAAAAAGTGATACTTTGATTAAATTAATATTTCTTTGTGTACTTTTTTGTGACCTTTTGTGTCTTTGTGGTTCAAAATATTTTTTTGCCCCCCCTCCCTCATACGCTACTTAAAATCTTCCAAATTCGGAAGATATTTTTTTTGACGCTTTACCTCATACTCATAAATCAATTGCCCCAATTGAGCTAAAAAGGGCAAACCGATGGATTCGTATTGATATTCATTATCGTTATAGGTTTGATTGTCATTGACATGAATATTGGCAGCTAAAAAGAACTCTACCTTTTTATCAAAATCCACGATATAAGCGATATCTGTCAAGAAACCATACGCCCAACCTACTTTATTGAAAATCTTGATAGATTCAGGGATTTTAAAATCTTCGGGTTTATCTCCATACATAAAGAACTTAACATAGTTGTCCGCCTTATTCGGATAACTCGGATATTTACTAGCCTTCGGTAAGGTGGACATGGCTTTATATAAAAAAGCATAATCTTTTTCAGTTAGATTAAATCGCTGATGAGGAGGATGTGCATTAGGAAAAATAACGACTTTTAACATATCGTGCAAATCTTGTAAGGCAACAAAGTTTTTAACCCCAAAATTAAAAGGTTGCTCCACTTTTTTTCCTGCACTGAAGTAGGCAACACCTTTTTGTTGATGATTCGGTTGGACTAAAGTCGTATCAAAAGCACTAAAGACTTCCCCTTGATGATATACCAAGCGATTATCTTGAATAAATGAAATGGGATTGGTATAGCGATTTGTTGTGGTATTAAACGGTACCCCTTCACTACCCAAACGATGAATCAGGCGAGTATTTAAAAATCCTTTCGCTCGAAGTTGCTCATTCAAATATCGCTGAC
>CAYLSF010000507.1:0-5698 GCA_964385675.1 uncultured Saprospiraceae bacterium | reverse complement strand
CAAGGTTTGTAACAACTTTGGAATAATTGCTGTATATTAAAGACATAGAGTTTGCACACTTTAAAAAAAGGATTTTTTGAAAAATTGAGGTGGTTTATCATCCTATTTCATAAAAAGTTGTTATAGTGTTACTATTGAATATTTTAAGTATATAAGACAACTTATGAATACAGAACGACCTTTAGTGAACCGAGTAGCGAGTAGTGGTATTCAAACCATCAATTTAGAGTCCTTTTTTCCAAAAGAAGAAGTCGTTATTTTTGATTTGAAGGATTATTTATTCATGGAATTAATCCTCAAAGAAAAAGATTTTCGTGCAGCTTTAAAGGAACACGATTGGCAGCAGTATGAAGGAAAGGTTTTGTGCGTGTTTTGCTCTACAGATGCAATAATCCCTACTTGGGCATTTATGTTGGTAGCAAGTTATGCTGCCCCTTTTGCCGCAAAAGTAGTACAACATACCAAGGAGATATATTATGAAATGGCTTATCAAATCGCATTAGCCAATTTTGATGTATCTTCTTATCAAGACCAAAGAGTCGTCATCAAAGGATGCAGTAATAAACCTGTACCCGTTTCGGCTTATGTGGAGTTAACTCGCCTATTGCGTCCTATCGCAAAATCTATCATGTACGGTGAACCTTGTTCGACTGTTCCTATCTTTAAAAAACCACGAATTAGAAAGAAGTGATTGTGTTGTTCCTGACGGAACTAATTGTATGATCGTATAGCCTTCGGTTGATTGTAAGATTGTTGAAAGTATAAAATCATTTTACAATCAGTAAAGCGACTCAATTGTGACGAAGGAACAACACAATCAGCCGAAGACGGCTCAATTTATCCGTTCGTGGTTTTAATCAAATAGTCTGTCATCCACTATTATAAGCTATTCAAGTAAAGTTGGATACTACTGACAATGAATTGGTTGTAGGTAATTTATTTTAAATCTGTTTAAAAAACCGTCCATCGTCTGCCGTCCATCGTTAACCGTATAGCTACTTATAATCAATTTAAAACACGAACACTATGACGAGGTTTGCATCAATCTACAGCATTGCAGTTACAGCAATTTTGATCATTATTTTACTAAGTTCTTACGACACAATTGGACCAAAACTAGATCCAAATTTCCGAGTTATTCAATCTTATGGTCCTCAAAATGTAAAGGCGGTCAAAGTGCCTGGTTATGTCGAATTTGCTTATGAGCGAGTACCTTTAGAGAATTTTGATGTAAAAGAACGTTTAGACAAAGAACTCCTACGCAATACCTTCTATCACTCTCACATGTTTCGTTATCTAAAACTCTCCAAAAGATACTTTCCTATCATTGAGCCGATTTTGGCAGAACATGGTGTTCCAAATGATTTTAAATACTTAGCGGTAGCAGAAAGTGGCTTACGAAATGCAACTTCTTCAGCAGGGGCTAGAGGAATTTGGCAATTTATGAAAGCTTCTGCTCGTAAATTTAAATTGGTGATAGATGATGAAGTGGATGAACGCTACAATATAGAAAAAGTAACAGTAGCTGCCTGTAAGCATTTACTAGAGTCAAAGCGTCGTTTTGGCTCATGGGCTTTAGCAGCAGCAGCCTATAACATGGGAGGACCTCGTCTCTCTAAAAATATGAAAAATCAACAAGTCAGCACATACTGGGACTTACACCTCAATTCTGAAACAAGTGCTTACTTATTTAGAATTATAGCGATTAAAACTATTATGGAAAATCCTTCTAATTATGGTTTTAATTTAGATGGCGATGACTACTATACACCATTGAATAGTTACACAACTAAAAAGGTGAAAAGTAGTATTCCTAATTTAGCCAATTTTGCAGTAGAAAACGGCACAACTTATCGCAAACTAAAACTTTATAATCCTTGGTTGCGTCAGCCTCATTTGAGAAATCGCTCTCGTAGAACTTATACGATTAAGATTCCTTATAATTAAATTGGCTACTTGATTAGTTTTAAATAAAAATAGGCATAAACTTTTTAAAAAGTCTATGCCTATTTTTATTGTCCATATTTTAACATTTCCACATTAAAAAAGTTAGTATCTTTAATTTCGACGATTTTATCATCAAAAACTAAAATTATGAGATACCTCTACTTTATGTCAATCATCTTTTTACTCAATATAAATACAACAGATGCGCAGCGATTTGGACTTGGTTTTGAGCTGGGAGCGACTTTTTCTCAAATGGATGGTGATTTCAAAACAGGATATGATAAATCAGGACTCCAAGGCGGACTGAGAGGTATTATCAATATTGATAAAAAATCAAGATTCAATCTTCAGGTAGGTTTATTATTCTCTCAACGAGGTACTCGAATTGAGCCTGAATTCTTTCAAGTAAATCCTAGAAAGACCAACATCTTACATCTAGATTATGCAGAAGTGCCTTTTTTATTTCATTTAAATCTGCATGAACCAGATAAAGGCTTTTTCTTAGAAGCGGGTTTCTCTTATAATAGATTAGTAGATTTCAGAGTAGATGAAATATTGGATGATAGACCAACCAACTCTTTTGAAGATTTATCTGATAATTTTATAAAAGACGAACTCCATGTTATTGCAGCATTAGGGCATTATATTAATTCTGAATTTTCAATATTACTTCGCTATAATATGGGAATAACTGATTTATATACCATAGATGAAGAACAAGTCTTTCAAGGCGGTAATCAAGCCGCAATAGAATCTGTTATTGGTCGGAAATATCCTCATTTAAAAAATTATGAGTTGTCTTTAAATTTGATTTATATCATAGAGTCTAAACAAGCTCGTAAAAAACGACTACGTCAAAAAAGGAAAAAACGGACTAAGAAATAAGAATTTATTCCATTTCAAATGACTTATTAAAAATTGAATTTGTATTTTAGCTACTCAGATCGAAATTATGAAAATGAATAATCTGGGGCGTAATATTATTATTGTATTAACGATTGCACTTATTGCTTTTGTGTTATGGTATTTTAGTGGTATTGTTGGGTATGTGATGATTTCGTGGGTCTTATCCATGCTTTGTTTACCCCTTAAGCATAAGTTAGAAAAAGTCACAATTGGTAAATTTCAAATAGGAAGTACAGTAGCCACAAGTATCACTTTAGTAGTATTCTTTTTAGTATTGGGAGCTGTAATTGGTTTATTTGTTCCTTTAGTTTTGACACAAGCCCGTACTCTAGCGGAAGTTGATTATGCTGCCATTGGTCAAAGTTTGGAAGAACCAATAGCTCGTCTTAATCAACGACTTATCAATTTAGGATTATTACATCCTGATAAACCTTCTCCAATTGAGCAATTACAAGATGATTATTTAACGCGAGTAGGTGGTTTTTTATCGGGACTTTTCGGTTCTGTGTTGTCTTTGACAACCTCTTTAATCATTGGGTTATTCTCCATTGTATTTATCACTTTTTTCTTCTTAAAAGATGAATATCTTTTTCAAAATGCCATAAGTGCCGCTGTACCAACGGATAAAGAAGAGAATTTAACAACTGCACTACATCATATACAGGATTTATTGACTCGATATTTTGCGGGTGTCTTATTACAGATTACTATTATCACATTATTTGTTTCGATAGGACTTTCTCTTTTAGGTGTCCCCAATGCCTTATTAATTGGCTTTTTTGCTGCTTTAATTAATGTTATTCCCTATCTAGGTCCTCTAATTGGTTGGGCATTTGGGATTTTGATGACCTTAGCATCAGGTGTCAATATGGATTTTTATGCTGAATTACTGCCCTTATTAACCAGTGTTACAATTGTATTTGTGGGGATGCAAATGTTAGATAATTTTATTTTACAACCTGTTATTTTTTCACAAAGTGTTCGTGCCCATCCGCTTGAAATTTTTATTATTATCATGGTAGGTGCAGAAGTATATGGTGTCATAGGTATGGTACTAGCCATTCCTGTTTACACTATCTTTAGAGTAATTGCTGCCACCTTTTTAGATCAGTATAAATTGATTCAACGCTTAACTAAAAATATTAACGTCTGATTAAAAAATTACGAATTAGGAATTACGAATTAGGAATTATTCAAACCTCAAATTTTAAGTAATATATTTTTCCGTTACAATTTAACTCCTAATACTCAATTCCCAATTCTCAATTCTTAGTTTTTCCATGCAAATACAACAAAATTGTTCTCTTCAAAATCTACACACTTTCGGTGTCAAAGCAAAAACGAAATATCTAATCTCTATTCAATCTATTTCAGATTTGTGGACATTCCTGCAAGATGAAAATTTTAAAACGCTTCCTCGTCTTATATTGGGTGCTGGGAGTAATTTATTATTTACCAAAGATTTTGATGGTGTTATTTTAAAGAATGATATTAAAGGAATTCAAATAATTAATCAAAATGAGGAGAAGGTAATTGTAAGAGTAGGAGGAGGAGAAAACTGGCATGAGTTTGTCTTATGGTGTATTGAGCAAGGGTTTGGAGGTATAGAAAATTTATCTCTAATTCCAGGTACTGTGGGTGCTGCACCAATTCAAAATATTGGAGCTTATGGTGTAGAACTAAAATCTGTAGTGACTCATCTGGACGCTATTCATCTACCCACAGGATTGATTGAATCTTTTACTAATGAGACTTGTCAATTTGGTTATCGAGATAGCATTTTTAAGAATAAATACAAAGGACAATATTTTATTACAGCGGTTACCTTTGAATTGACAACTTCAAACCATAAGCTAAACACGAACTATGGTGCAATTCAAAATATACTAACTGAGAAAAACATATCCACCCCAACCATTAAAAATATTAGCGATGCAGTCATTCAAATTCGCTCTTCTAAATTACCTAATCCTAAAGTGTTGGGTAACTCAGGTAGCTTTTTTAAAAATCCAGTAGTTGAATTATCTTTCTTTAATAAAATTTATCTCAATTATCCAAATATGCCACATTACCCCGTGCCAAAAGATCAGGTGAAAATACCAGCAGGATGGCTGATAGAACAATGTGGGTGGAAAGGAAAAAGAGTAGGTAATACGGGGGCATATCACAGACAAGCCTTAGTTTTAGTCAACTATGGTAACGCCACAGGAACAGAGGTGCAAAACCTTGCTAAAGCTATTCAACAATCCGTTTTTAATAAATTTGGAATCACAATTACGCCAGAGGTTAATTTGATTTAAGACTACAAATAATTAACGTCCTCCTAATCGCTTTAACTCTCCAAATAAGTCCTTCCAACTTGTATTACGTTGATTAATTAAATCTTCTTGCCAAGAACGCTCCCATCCCTTGAGTTGATGTTGTCTCTGAATAGCATCTTGAATAGCATTATATACTTCATAGTAAACTAGTACATCACAATTATACCTAGCCGTAAAACTATCAGGATTTTTTCGTTCTTTATGATCAACTATGGTTTGAAATAAATCATTGGTTACACCAATATATAAGGTGGTCTTCCACTGATTTGTCAATATATAGACATAGCTACTAGATTGGACACTCTTCTTTCTAAACATTTTGGGTACTCTTTTTATTGGGAAAAATGCTTTACAGTTATAAAATTGTAAGTTTTATTGAGTATTGTCAAGTTTAACGATAGGTCTAAGCTAAAAAATGACACTATACTAACTTAAATTAAGATTAATGTAGGTGGTGTTAATTTATGATTTTTCTATTTGGGTATCGTAAAATAAAACGTAGTTCCATAGCCAAGTAAAGATTC
>CAYLSF010000506.1:0-5701 GCA_964385675.1 uncultured Saprospiraceae bacterium | reverse complement strand
TGGATACATACACCAACTGTCGTCCGTTTGGACTTATTTTTACGGTCGAAATAGGAGCATTACGCTTATTCTTGTAGGTTAGTTTTTTGCTTTCATCCCATGCTACTCTATCATTTTTGTCTTGACTGTAGCGTTGTCTATAAAAGTTAAACCAACTCATCGTTGTTTGTGGAAAAGAATTTCCTAATACATACAAAAAACCGCTTTCTATACTGCGGTTGATACGCGTCAAATAGAGTAAATTGGAAACGGTTGACTTACCATAATTTTGAGCAATAAAATACCAAAAAGCATGACCTGCAAAGCGCTCATCCATACTCACTAAATCAGAAAACCCTTCAATTTGCTCTGATTGAATGATGTCTCTCATTCGGTTATCCATCTCTGTATCCCATGGCTGTCCGATATACGATACCAAACCATCTGTAAACCATTTTGGTAAATTTAATAAGACCGCATTTTGAACAATCTCTTGCAAATTGCTACCAAACATCATGTGGTTCAAATACACCTGTGCAATCCCTTCTCGCACTTGACGCCTTAGATGATTGTGATCACCATTGAAGTAAACGAATATCTTATTTCCTACAATTTTCGTAACCCCACCTGTATTGAAAAATACTTCCTCTGTACCGATATTACTTTGTTTCAAATCGGTCAAATCATTATACACCAATATCTCTATCTTATCATTGATACGATATTCTAGCATGACTCGAATCTCATCATAGTCTAATTCTGCCATCTGCACTACAGATTGCCCAATGTTTTGACCACCTCGATACCAATATGTGATAAAATTCTTAGATTCATATTCCCACCATTCAAAATCGTGGTATTGAATTCTGTTTTTACCAAAAGGCGTTTGAGTACCTTGACCAAATGTACCAAAGGGAAGTAGTAAACCGATGAGACACGCTAGGAGTATGTTGTGCAATACTTTCATATAATTGATTCAATTTTAATCTATTCTGAAACTTAGGTGTTTAATTTGCCGAATATATTTAAATGCAAAATAGAACTTTTACCTTTGCATTGCTTTTTAACTAAACGATAATTTATACACAACCGTCTAATAAAAATACAGTTTTTTATTAGTTATAATTATAAATACATAATGTTTTATTTGGTTGTAAATAATTTGATTTTGGTTTTAACTTTTTTGAAACGACTTAAATCACTGAGGTAAGGTTGGCTTATCATCTAACTTTTACACGGTTTTAAAACGCATAAATTATGACGAATGTTGCTAGTTTCACGTTCAATCCTTTTCAAGAAAACACCTTTGTGCTATATGACGACACCAAAGAATGTATTATTATCGACCCGGGCTGTAGCAATCTAGCGGAACAGCAAGAGTTAGCACTATTCATTGAGCGAAATGAATTAAAGCCTGTCAAGTTATTAAATACACATACACACGTCGATCACGTTTTGGGGAAT
Source organism: uncultured Saprospiraceae bacterium (assembly GCA_964385675.1). Lineage (GTDB taxonomy): Bacteria > Bacteroidota > Bacteroidia > Chitinophagales > Saprospiraceae > CAYLSF01. Next base: position 4,258 of record CAYLSF010000506.1, on the reverse strand, counting down.
CGATTTGTGATGGAAAAATATAAGATTGGGTTAGAACTCAATAAATTAGAAGTGCCAGGATTGGCTCATAGTGTAAAAATTGGAGCAATGTATGGTTTTCCTGTTGAGGAATCACCGGCACCAACTGGATTTTTGGAAGAAGGGGATGTATTTGAGTTTGGTAACACCAAATTGGAAGTTTTATTTACACCTGGCCATTCTATAGCGAGTATTTCTTTTTACTGCCGAGCGAGTAACTTTGTGATCGCTGGTGATGTTCTATTCAATGGTAGCATCGGTCGAACCGATTTGCCAGGGGGAAATTTTAATACCCTCATCAAAAGTATTAAAACTAAATTATTCACTTTAGCAGATGAAACAACGGTTTATTGCGGTCATGGCCCTAAAACAACAGTTGGGCATGAAAAGCAAACGAATCCGTTTCTGACATAAAATTTTGAATTATCAAAATGTGGTAGATGTTGTTGTATATTATTGGAGGTGCATAAAATGGATTGAATCATGAAAAAAGAATTCAATATAACGGGGAATTGTAATGCTGAGGAGCATTATATGATGGATAATACGGAAAAACTACGTCAAGTATTTGAATTAGTAGAATATAGAAAATACTTTTCTATTAATCGTCCTCGTCAATATGGAAAAACAACAACGCTGGATAGTATTGCCAATATTTTAAGGGAAAAGCCAGATTATTTGCCTATTGAACTAAATCTTCAAGGGGTAGATAGTATGTGGCACGAATCCGATAAGGCATTTGCGGAAATGTTTTTAGATAAAATTATTTTATATCTAAAATATCCTTTCCCTCAGATTGCAGCTTTTGCAAAAGAGGAAAAATCTTCTATCATTAGCATGGATAAACTTTCTGTATTTATTACAGATTTAATGTATAAAATTAATAAAAAAGTAGTGCTTTTGATAGATGAAGTGGATGCGAGTAGTAATTATCAACCCTTTTTGAATTTTTTAGGGATGCTACGCAATAAATATTTGGCTCGTAATAAACCTTATCAAGCGACATTTCATAGCGTAATACTAGCAGGGGTACACGATATAAAATCGCTGAAATATAAACTACGAGACCCAAACGCTGCACAGTTTAATAGTCCGTGGAATATAGCGACTACTTTTGAGGTAGATATGTCCTTTAATCCAAAGGAAATTGCTCCGATGCTGGAAGAATATTGTGCTGCTGAAGGAGTGACAATGGATGTGCCTACTATCGCAGAACGATTACATTATCACACTTCGGGTTATCCATTTTTGATTTGTAAACTTTGTCGAAATATTGTAGATAAAATTTTACCAAAAGAGCCTCATCGTAAAAACTGGACATTGGATGATATAGAAAGTGCCGTTCAGATTCTTTTGAAAGAAGATAATGTAAACTTTGATAGCCTAATTAAAAATCTTAGAAATCATAAGGACTTATACCAATTAGTTTTTAGAGTGGTTTTCTTTGGTGATACCGTATCCTTCAATCCGGATAATCCTGTTATTAAAAAAGGAATCTTATATGGCGTGTTTAAGCGAAATGGAAACGTAAAAATCCACAATAGAATATATGCACAGCGTATTTATAATGCACTAGTTTCTGATAAAGAAATTCAACTATATGCTGATGATTATAACCACAGACATCAATTTGACTTGGGGAATAATGCTTTGGATATTCAGAAGGTATTAACTCGATTTCAGCAATTTATTAAAGAACAATATAGTGACAAAGATCGCTCTTTTTTAGAAAGAGAATGGCGATTGTTATTTTTGGCCTTTTTGCAGCCTATTTTAAACGGCGTCGGTTATACCTTCAAAGAGTCTCAAATATCTGCCGAAAAAAGATTGGATGTGGTGGTCACTTATTTTCAACATCGCTATATCATTGAATTAAAAAAATGGTATGGACAAGTTTATCATGAAAAGGGAATTATTCAATTGGCAGATTATTTAGAAACACATAGCCTACAAACGGGCTACCTTATCATTTTTGATAATCGGAAAAGTAAAACCTGGGATACAAAATGGATTGAACACGAAGGAAAAAGAATTTTTGCAGTGTGGGTATAAAGTGTTTAATACCATTTTTAATAATTTTCAAAATAGAAATATGTCAAAAAGAACAGACGTCAATACATTGGGAGAGTTTGGCTTAATCAATCATTTAACCGAATCTTTTCCTATTAAAAATAGCTCTACCGTTAAATCTATTGGAGATGATGCAGCGGTTATTGATAATGGGCAATATCAAACGGTCGTATCGACAGATATGCTTTTGGAAGGCATTCATTTTGATTTGATTTATACCCCTTTGAAGCATCTTGGATATAAATCAGTTGTAGTGAATTTATCCGATATTTATGCGATGAATTGTATTCCAAAGCAAATTACGGTATCAGTAGCATTATCGAATCGGTTTTCGGTGGAAGCGATGGAGGAATTATATGAAGGAATTAGGACAGCGTGTAAAATATACAATGTAGATTTGGTTGGAGGCGATACCACTTCTTCGATGAAGGGGTTGGTCATCAGCATTACCGCAATTGGACAAGGAGAAAAAGGGAAGATTGTTTATCGAAATGGAGCAAAACCAGGTGATATTATTTGTGCAACGGGAGATATTGGTGCAGCATATTTAGGCTTACAACTCTTGGAACGAGAAAAACAAATTTTCTTAGAAAATCCAGAAATTCGTCCCGATTTAGAGGAGCAAAATTACATTGTAGGGCGACTCTTAAAACCTGAAGCACAAAAAGCAGCCATTGCTAATTTTAGAAAATCAAACTTAGTGCCTACAGCTATGATTGATATTTCAGATGGGTTATCCTCTGAATTGTATCATATCTGTCAACAATCTCAAACAGGAGCTTACCTAGAAGAAGATAAAATCTTAATTCACCCCGAAGCCAAGCAAATGGCATTGAAGTTTAAAATTGATCCAACGGTTTGTGCTTTAGATGGTGGAGAAGATTATGAGTTGTTATTTACAGTCGATCCATCTGATTTGGAGAAAGTGCGTTTTATGCCCAATATTATGATTATTGGTGAAATTGTAGAAAAGTCAGAAGGCATTACGCTGCATACCAAAAGTGGAAAAATTCATCCGATTAAACCACAGGGATGGAAACATATATAGAAATTCCAAATCACAAATCACAAATCACAAATCACAAATTCCAAATGGAATGAGGAAATTAAAAAGGGTTGGATGATTTTAATCACCCAACCCTTTTCCGTCCACCGTCAAGGCGATCCCGATAGCTATCGGGAGACCGTCTATTGTATATACCGAATTTTCATTTTCACATCTTTTTCAGGTCGATTATTTCTACCTGTTTTAACCGCTGCGATTTTATCTAGTACATCAAGTCCTTTTACGACCTGTCCAAATACCGTATAATCTTGATCTAAAAATGGTGTTCCACCCACATCTAAATCCTTATACTGTGCTTTTTGTGCAGGGGTATATTTAAAGCCTTTCTTACGTTCTAACATCGCCAACTCCCGACTATTGCTTGGACGACCTTGTACAATGTAAAATTGAGAACCAGAAGAAGACTTTTGCGGATTATTATTTCTAGCAGCGGCTAATGCTCCTTTAATGTGGATTAAATCGGAATTAAATTCTGCAGGAACCATGTAACCAGGTCCACCCATACCCAACATTTGACCGGATTTAGCATTTTTAGAATCTGGATCTCCCCCTTGAATCATGAAGCCATTAATCACTCTATGGAATAATAAACCATCATAAAATCCTTCTTCTACCAATTTCAAAAAGTTGTCTCTATGCTTAGGCGTTTCATTGTACAGTTTAACGACCATTGTACCATAGTCCGTTTCTATTTCTACCAAACATTCTTTATCGGGGGCATTGATAACTACTTGTTGCTCAAATACTTCCTTTTTGTTATCTCTAACCGCAGTTAATTTAACCGTATAGTTTCCTGAAAAACGGTATTTGTGGGTAGGGTTAGCTTCTTTTGACTTCGCATAATCTCCAAACTCCCATTGATACCAATCTGCACCTGTCGATTTATTGATAAACTCCACTTCTACAGGAGCGGTATTTGTTTTCATGTTCACCTCAAAATTAGCCGTCAAAGGCGTTTCTGCAATGGTTACATTTTTAGTAATTACATTTTCTTTCTTTCCCTTCTTGGCTTTTAAGGTAATGGTATAAGTTCCAGCTTTTTTGTACTCATGCGTTGGTGTAGCATCTGTGGATTGATTACCATCTCCGAACTCCCACTCATCG
>CAYLSF010000505.1:0-5708 GCA_964385675.1 uncultured Saprospiraceae bacterium | reverse complement strand
GTATAAATAATGAAAAGAACATATCAACCATCCAGAAGAAAGCGTAAGAATAAGCATGGGTTCAGAGAACGCATGAAAAGCAAAAATGGTCGTAAGGTATTAGCACGTCGTCGTTCGAAAGGTCGTGCAAAATTAACAGTATCGGATGAGTCTCGTTTGAAGTAATTCTTGCGGTTTTATATCATTCTATACTATTTGTTACCATAAAAACGAATATTGAGCAACTTGCTCAATATTCGTTCCTTTTTTAAGGACTTGCCTAAAAGGTAATTTGTATTGCTAGAACATCTATGATGGTATATCTTTACCAATAGTCATTGTCATGATGTTTTCCATAATTCTTAATTCTCAATTAAATAATGCCTTCTTTCACTTTTGAAAAGTCTGAACGACTAAAAAGCCGAAAAATCATTGAACGTATGTTCAATAGGGAAGGTCAATCTTTTGCACGATACCCTTTAAGAATTATTTGGATAGAAACCGCTTTGGAAACTCCTTATCCTGCTCAGTTTGCATTAAGTGTCCCTAAAAAGAAATTTCCTAAGGCTGTAGATAGGAATCGTATCCGTCGGCAAATCAGAGAATCCTATCGATTGCATAAACACCTTTTGTATAATGCTTTGGAATTGCATCAAAAACAATATGCCTTAATGGTGTTATATACAGGTAAAGAAGCCGTCTCATATACGGAAATTGAAGCCAAAATGAAGCAAATTATCCTAAAATTGGTTAATATTGCTAAAAGAGATAAAAGATGATAATTTGGAATTTATTTAAAAAACTGATAGCAGGCATTTTTACAATTTTCATTCGTGCTTATCAGTTGGTGCTTTCTCCTTTATTGCCTCCTTCTTGTCGCTATACGCCTACTTGTTCTCAATATGCTCTTGAGGCTATTAAAAAGCATGGGCCGTTTAAAGGAGGATGGTTAGCCGCAAAACGTATTATGAGTTGTCATCCTTGGGGAGGACATGGTCATGACCCTGTGCCTTAAAAGATTACCTAACCCCGTCACAGTTTGAAATCACTTCTCTTTATTTTTAGGAATACTTCTTGTTGATTGTATGATTAGAGAAAACTATACAGAGTTAGCTTTAAACTCTTGTATAATGAGCGTAATGCCTAATCAGCCTAATCATTAAATACTATTATAAGTGGGAACTACGTTAAGGATTTATTAATCTACTTTTGATAGTTGACTCCCTTATAAGGATTTAAGTATATTGGGTTTTTATTATAGAATGTAATGTATTGTTCTATAAGCCATTACAAAAACCAAATCAGAAATTACAACTTTACAAATTATTAAAATTAAAATAGCAATTATGAAGCAAATCAAGTTGATGTATCAACATTCTTATAAAATTGTGTTGGTAATGGTCATCGCTATGTTAGGCGTGTCCACTACAACGACTGATGATAACAACTACTTTGAGATTTCCAAAAACATTGAAATTTTTACTAATCTCTATAAAGAAATCAATACATTCTATGTTGATGAAGTAGATCCAGCAAAGCTAATGCGTACAGGAATTGATGCGATGTTAGAATCTTTAGATCCTTACACTAATTATATTTCTGAAGCAGAAATGGAAGGATTCCGTATTTCTACTACAGGTAAGTATGGCGGTATCGGTGCTTTGATTAGTAAGCGAGGAGACTATGTTACCATTACAGAACCTTATCAAGGATTTGCTGCTCATAAAGCAGGGCTTCGGGCAGGTGATATGATTTTAGCAATAGACGATAAATCTGCCAAGGGTAAAACTACAGATGCAATCAGCGAGATTTTAAAAGGGTCGCCAGGTACAGAGGTAGAAATTACAATTCGTCGCCCTCAGAAGGATGGTTCTTCTAAAGATATTGATTTGAAGATTAAGCGTGAAAAAATTGTAGTTCCTAATGTACCCTACTCAGGTGTTGTAGATGGAGACATTGGTTATATTGTTCTAACTACATTTACAGAGAAAGCTGGATTTAATGTAGAGAAAGCATTAAAAGACTTACAATCAAAACATGATTTAAAAGGAGTTATTTTAGATTTACGCGGAAACGGTGGTGGTCTGTTGAGTGAGGCGATTAATGTATCTAATGTCTTTATTCCAAAAGGGAAAAGTGTTGTAACCACAAGAGGGAAAATTAAAGATTGGGATAGAGATTTCAAAACTCGTAATAAACCAGTTGATTTAGATATTCCTTTAGCAGTGTTAATAGATGGTAGTTCAGCTTCTGCTTCTGAGATTGTATCAGGGGTGATTCAAGATTTTGATAGAGGAGTTCTAGTTGGTCAAAAGTCTTACGGGAAAGGATTGGTTCAAAATACAAGAGACGTAGGTTATAACTCAAGAGTCAAGTTAACTACAGCTAAATATTACATCCCTAGTGGTCGTTGTATTCAAGCGGTAAGCTATAAAGATGGTGAGCCTGTAGAGATTCCTGATTCCTTAAGAACACATTTTGAAACTAGAAATGGTCGTAAAGTATATGATGGTGGTGGTATTATTCCTGATGTAAACGTAGAATCAGAAAAATTATCTAATATTGCTTATACATTAATTCGTAAGAATTTGATTTTTGAATATGCTTCTAAATATGTATTTGAGCATGAGACAATTGCTGATGCAAAATCATTCTCTTTCACAGAGGCAGATTTTGCAGATTTTGAGCGTTTCTTACAAGGTAAGGATTATGCTTACGAAACAAGTAGCGAAAAAGCATTAAAAGAACTGGAAGCTAAGGCGAAAAGAGAGAAATACTATGATGCAGTAAGCGGAGAGTTAAGTCAAGTAAGGACTAGAATTGAAGCAGATAAGAAAAACGACTTACGCAAATTCAAAGGACAAATTAAGGATATGTTAGAGCGTGAAATCATTGCACGTTATTATTTCCAAAAAGGTAAGTTTGAAGTTGGTTTAAAAAATGACCAAGAAATCAAAGATGCAGTTGCTACTTTGAAGAATGGTGCAGAATATAACCAATTATTGGGTAAGAAATAGATTTCGTAATAGAATATCAAGATTTTGAAAAAGAGGTGTAAAACACTAGTTTTACACCTCTTTTTATATTTTAAACAATCGGTATTTATGGCTCTAATTCTTAACATCGAAACAGCAACTCCTATCTGCTCTGTAGCCTTGAGTCAAAATGGTCAGTTAATCGCTTTAAAGGAAACACACGAAAGCCTAAAACACGCAAGTCATCTTACCAATTTTATAAAAAATTGTTTAGAAATGGCAAGTGTAGATATGAATGATTTAGATGCTATTGCAGTAAGTAAAGGGCCAGGGTCTTATACAGGACTTCGTATTGGACTTTCTACAGCTAAAGGAATCTGTTATGCACTAGACAAGCCTTTGATATTTGTAGATACTTTACAATCCATTGCTGCATTAACAGTAGAAGAGAATAACTTGGTCAATGCCTATTATTGCCCTATGATAGATGCAAGGAGAATGGAGGTATATTGTAATTTATTTGATAGCAGGCTTAATCCTATAGAACATACAAAAGCATTGGTGGTAGAAGAAGGTGTTTTTGATACTTATTTTGAGCAGGGGAGAACTATTATTTTTTCAGGAAATGGTGCGGCTAAATGTCAATCTATACTGAATCATTCAAATACAAAATTCACAACACAAGAGGCTTCTGCTAAAGGTATGGTAAAATTGTCACAAATTAACTATCAAAAAGGGGTATTTGAGGACGTTGCTTATAGTGAGCCTTTCTACCTGAAAGCTCCAAATATCACGACACCCAAAAAAAGATTGTAACTTAATGCAACCTTTTCTTATTAAAATCCCTCTTATGAGTAAAGTTATTGTTTATTAAACGTTGATTATCAATTTTATTAAAGTTCCTTGATTTTTATAATGTGTTTTGTCAGATTCATGTAAGAATATATTATATGTTTTAATACTAATTTTAATTATTACACAAAATATTATGCCAATCTTAAGATTAGATGACATTAAATATACATAGTTTTGACAAAACCCTGTCATCAGTTGATAACATCATTTTTAAAAATTATCACAATAGAACTTTACCATAAAAAACGTATCAAAATCAATTAACTAACGAGAAAGATAGCTACAAGAATAATTTGGAATTTCTAGAATAGCGATAATTAATACACAAATGCACTATCACCAGAAATACTTGTAATAAATCTATCTGCTTCGTGCAACCGATACAGTACAATCTGCGACTTATTTAATGTTAGACAATACTTATTGAACTTATTATCAGTACTATTATATAGAGAATTTACTTTTATAATTTTTTGCTTAATACAAGCAGTTCCAAATTATAGTTACTATGGGAAAGCAGAATAATAACATCATTACGACCTTGGGAACAGTTAATGAAGAAGTACAGTTAAACTACGGAGATCTAAGAAAAGCAGTATTAGTTTTAAGAGCAGTTAACCACAATCTTCGTCAACAGATCATTGACCTACTAGATGAAAACGGGAAAATGAATGTAACTGATATTTATGTGAAGTTGAGGTTAGAACAATCCGTAGCTTCTCAGCATTTAGCTATCTTGCGTAAGGCAGGTGTCGTTATTACAGTGCGAGAAGGAAAATTCATACACTATTCATTGAATTATAATCGCCTAGAGCAAATCAATGAATTAGTAGAAGATTTGGCTAAATAAACTTTTTATATAAAAGAAATCGAACATCATATCACAAATGTGCTGTAAACTAGTTTTATAGCACATTTTTTTTAGCCATTTATTTTATAAACAAGATAAAGTATAAATCACCAAACGCATTAAGGTAAGTTTTAATATTAAATAAAATACAGTCATTTTTTAGCAAAAAAATACTGACATAGCACCTAAAATCAATTTATGGCATATTTAATGTTGGTTTTTACATAGTTGTGAAAAATAACAGATTACAAATGTGCAAATTTGTTATAGAAGATAAATAAATATTTTTACTAATATAAACAGGTGACTTATGAGAAAGGCAAAGGTTAAAATCAACAGCGATAGCCTTCAAAATTCTTCTGAAATACTAAGAGCTTTAGCACATCCGCTTCGTATGCAGATTTTAGAATTTATTGATAAGCACAAGACTATCAATGTAAACAAGATCTATAATACACTAAAGTTAGAGCAATCTATCACCTCTCAGCATTTAAGAATTTTGAGACTTGCAGGTGTAGTTGATACACACAGAGAAGGTAAGTACATTCACTACAGTATCAATTATAGTAAAATTGATCACGTTGTAAATTCTATCAATGGCTTTTTAGAAGAAGCTTAGACTAACTATTTAAAACCGAGAATTGAAAAGGGCTTAATCTAGATTGGATTAAGCCTTTTGATTTTTTTCTTGTTCATAGCGTACTTTACTCAAAACAGACTCTCCAAAGAACGCTACGCCTGCTACAAATACAGATAAAGCTATTGTACCATACGTTACCCAAGCCCAAGTTTCTGCTCCACTATGTCGATAAAATGCAGCGTCAGTAACCATACTCAATCCTGCCCCCATTAATACAGCACTCAACCCACCGTATAGAAACCACTTTCGCCAATGTTTTGATTTTGGTATTTTCATGCTCAAATAGTTATAAAACTATTCAAAATAGAGAACAGAGACATAATATTCCTATTCTTATTTCTATATTCCCTATTTTGAATGACTTTGTTGCATGGCAAACTAAAAAAGATATAGCTTTCCTGAAACCCTT
>CAYLSF010000504.1:0-5735 GCA_964385675.1 uncultured Saprospiraceae bacterium | reverse complement strand
GTCATGTCCCCAAAATAGGAACTCATTATCGTCTAAATTAGAAGGATTATTAATTTGTAAAATACCACTTCCCCTAGCATTATTGTGTAAATTATTCGCATTGATTCTGCCAATTCCAGCTACATCGTAGTCAAAATTTCCATTGCTCACATCGTCTTCATCATATAAATCATTGGCAATATTTAGACTACCGTATTTTGCACTAAGGTAGTTGTCAATAATAATTTGTTGAGCGGAATTAATTGGCGTTTTAAAGGCAATAACCTCATAGAAATCTCCTGATATTCGCTCTGATGCAGTACCTAATTGCCCCAAAGGAATACCATTTGTTGTGTTGCCAATATTTAACGTAGTTGAATTATTAGCCGAATGAATATTAAGTAAATTGGTAGAACAGTCCGCATGAAACGACACCAAATTATCTGAACCAAAAGTAGCGGCTATGGTAGAAGTATAATCTGATGAACCAATATCGGAATAGCCTAGAAATCCCGAATTAGAGGTTTGCTCATAATATAAGCTAAAATCTGTATTACTCAAAAGAGGATTGATAGTGCCACCGTCAGTTGCATTTAACGCCATAAAAACAGAACCATAAGCATAATTTTTTTGATAAACACCTGTTAGAAATTGCGGATCACTCGCTGCTGCATTAAACTGAACCGCAGGAAAAGTTCCGCCACTATTTAAAGTCGGTCTATTGACGCCTGAATTGGTATAATGGTCATCATTTCCACTTAAATCTGTCCAACTATCCACAGATGTTCCATTAGCGGGATTAGTAGTGGAGTGACCTAATAAATAATTAGCATCTAACCAAAGGGCTAATTCAGATCCTCCATTTGTACTACCAACACCCCCAGGGCCATTATTCACAAAAGCAGTTTGTGTAATATCATTTGGCGAAATATAAACAGTGGTGAAAATCAAACTATCATAACCATTGGTAGCCGTTCCTGCATCACTTATATGATGTGTGGTAGTCGTAATATTTGAAGTCGTTGTGCCATCGGGAAAGGTATAACTTTCGCCTGAGCAAATGACCGTATTTTCGAGTTCTACTTTGGTTTTATTATCTCGAAACCCCAATAATTGAATGGTATCAATTTGACCATCATGTGGGATAGAAGAATAGGTGTATAAATCCGTCGTAATACGATATTCCTCATCAGATGATTTGACCATAAAAAGCGGATAACTATTTTGATAAGGTCGTAAATGTAATTTTAATCCATTGCTAATAGCAACTTCCGAGGTAACCAACTCATTACCCGAATATTCAAAAATATAAGCCGTGCTATCCACCAAATTGGAAGTCGTATTATACGAACCATAGAAGGTTTCATTCTCTAAATTTTCATTAATAATCGTCGCTTTTATATCATCAATATCAGAATCTAGAATGTAAAAATTTCTTGCTCGAATCGCTTTGCCTGGTGCTAAATCTGTCCCAGGAAATTTGATACCTTCAAACACCGTATAATCTCTATTCGCAATTGTACCAGCATCCCCTAATCGAAGCGTTCCTTCATCATTATCCATAATCAAGGCTAAACTCGGCGCATTCCCTTGTGCATCGGAAGAAAAAGCCGCCCAACCTCCTGTCAAGTTTAGTTTTTTGGTATAATCTGTAAAGTTCCCTGTTTCTTCTTGATAAGTGTGATCGGTATTAGAAGAAAACCAATAATCATAAGTAGAACGACGGACACCACCCCACGGAATATTGATAAAGTCCATGGTGTCATCACCATAGTTGAACATCATTAAATCGACTTGAATGATACCATTTCCCAGATTTTTAAATCGAGTGTAATACAAGAGTTCTGAGGTGTAACCTGAAATTAAATTATCGCTTACGTGTGCTTGTTGTCCCCAATTAACGACGGTATAACTTTGGTCTGTCGGATTGTGATATCGAGCCACCATTGGGGAATAAAAGGGCATCGTTTGGTCATTATTTTTAACATATACACCTGCTTGATGTATAAAGTATTTTTTATTATCATTAGGCATATTTAGTGTACCATCTACCGCCACCATTTGCCATACTTCATCTACCCATGGTGCAGATGCAGGATATTGAGGTGGAACGGTTTCGCCTGATGAGGTAAGAAAAGAATAAATTTGCCCTCCTTTCCCCACTCGTAATTCATAAGAGCGATCTGGATTAGTAGAATTGGTATATTTCATGACCGCATGATAGACGGAAGATTCTCCATAAGGAGAAGCCCAAAAAGAATTGGACAAATCGTAACTATCTGAAAAGCTGAAACCTGTGGCATCAAAAGAAGCAAGTCCTGTAGTTGGGAAGACATCCGTTTTGCGTTGATCTAAGGTTTGGGCAATGACTTGAATTTGGAAACATATAATTATACATCCAATGATTATTTTTTGGAAACTCATGACGTAATATTTTTAGATGATAGTATTATTTATCTATCACAAAAGTATTAATCCAAGTTGATAATATTGAATCAAATTCAAAACTACTGTAAAGAAAGTTTCCGAAAGTATCGCATAGTAAACTGAGGGTTTAGTTTTTTGTAAAATGCTACAATGAGTCTCAGTTTTTGTTTGAGTCGTGGGTTTTTAAAACATACATACCAAAAGTTAGCTTGATCCCTGAATAGGTTTTTGGCGAAAGCATTAAAGTCATTTTCGAGGGTAGAAGTAGCATATTGATTGAGGAAACCAAGTTTATGGTAATTGGAATCTAGCTTCTCGCAAGTATGCCCTTTGTACATTACATTCACACCATTATTATCGTATTGAACTTCATCGGCATTGACTTTTTTCCATTTTTTAAAATTGAATAAATGGGGATTTTGTTGGAGTAGAATACTAGAAAATTCAGCATGAAAAAGTTGTTCAATATATCGACTCGTGTAGCCCTTTTTATAGCCTTGATTGGTGATGTAGATACAATCATTTGAGTTAGTGCCACCAAAGCGTTTACCATAACATTCTAAATGATGTAGGATGTAAATTTTTTTTAAATACTTTTGAAGCAATGATTTAGGGTATTTAGAAAGGGCTTTGACGATAATGTTAGTGGAGCGTTCTATTTCTTTGGTTTTTAGAGGATACGCTTGAGCATTTACCATTTTTTGTTTCCATGAGGTTGGAAACATATTCGTTTCTAAGACAAATACAATCACTACCCCAGAACGACCATCTACAACTCGTTCTGTTTTTGCCTTTAAACTCAAAGGTACTAGACAACATAACCAAATTATAAAATACTTCATGGGTTGTTTTTTATAGTCAAGCGACTATAAAAACAGATGCCAAACTAAGCCATTTTGGTGGCTGGCGTTTCAATTTCTTTTGCGATGGTGAAGTAGAATGTAGTGCCTTCGCCTTCCTCTGACTCTATCCATATTGCACCGTCATGTTGTTCCACTATTTTTTTACAAATAGTGAGCCCGATGCCTGTACCTTCGTATTCGTGCGTGTGGTGTAGGCGTTTGAAGAGTAAAAATATTTTTTCTTTAAAGGCGGAGGCAATACCGATTCCATTGTCTTTTACAGAAAATTTCCAATGGTTAAATTTGGATTCGCAATTGATTTCTATTCTTGCTGCCGTATTTGGTTTGGTGAATTTTAACGCATTGGTTAATAGGTTTTGAAAGAGTTGTTTGAGTTTAATTCTATCCGCTTGAATCGTGTTAGGGATTTCATGAAGTAGAATTTCACCTTGTTGATCTTGCACTTGATCTGATATTTCTTGTTGAATCTCAAATAATAGATCATACAAATCGACCGTCTCTATATTCTTTTGTGTGCTATTAATTTTAGAGTAATTAAGTAGGGCTTTAATCAAGCCTTGCATATTTTTACCAGACTTGATGATAAAATCAATATATTCTCGCTCGGCATCATTCAATTTACGCTTTAAACTACGATTCAGCAATTGCGTAAAACTCACAATAGAACGTAAAGGTGTCTGCAAGTCATGAGAAGCGATGTAGGCAAAGTTTTCCAATTGCATATTGGAGTCGATGTATTTCTTTAACTCCGTATTTCGTTTTTCTAATTCTGAAAATAATCGTTTTTGCTCAACTGCTGCTAGGTGTCTATCTGTTACATCCGTTGAAAAAGAAATGGCTTTAGGCTTTTTCTTATCGCTATTATCCAATACCATTGTGCCTTCTATCTTGAACCATTCTCCCGAGTGACGTCTAGCATCATAAGCATAATCAACTTGCCCGCTTTTTAATAATTTTTTTATCAAAGAAGCAAAATAACTTTTCGCTTTTTCTTTATCTGAGTCCCAATACACACTTAGTATATTAGCAGCAAAAAATTCTTCTTTCGATGGAAAACCGAACATATTGAGGGCGGCAGCATTACAATCTATCCTTTTGAAGGTATATAAGTCATGATAAATGATGGCCTCGCTAGAGTTTTCAAATATTCGACTGTAGCGTTGTTGACTATCCTTAATTTCTTTACGATAGAAATATTTGGAAGTGACATCTCTAAAGAGTAGAAAAGCTTCTCCTGTTTTATAATTTAAAGAGGGCACCACATTGGCTTCAACCCGAATCTCTCTTCTTCCTTTTCCTAAAAATATACCTGGTGTAGAAAATCGCTTTCCAGCGAGAACACTTTTTTTATCTTCATCTGTATGTTGATGTAAATCAACGCCTTTAAAAAAGTCGGAGAACTGAGGAATAAATTCAAATCGACTCAACCCTAACATGTCCTCTTTTTGCTCATATCCGAATATTTTTTGAGCAGAATCATTACAGTCCATAATTTTTTCTTGTACATAATTATAGACCATAATTCCATCTAAGGAATTTTTATAGAGTACCTCAAAGTTCTGTTGTTTTATCTCTAAATTATGTCTAATCGCAGCTTCTTGTGTAATATCTAGGAGTGTACCTACTAATTTGGAAGCTGTTCTTTGAAGGAATATATGTACAATCAATGGTTTTTGATCTTCAGATATGAACCGTGCAGAAAATTCTATATTAGAAACAGTTTGAGTTTGTATTAGAATTAATTTTTCTCGAATCGCATTCAATGAACTTACAGCGAAATAGTCCATGAATTGTTTTTGATGGATATCATTGGTACTATAGCCTGTAATTTTTGAAAACGCTGGATTAGTGTAAGTAAATAGCCCTTCTTCGATTGAAAAAATCCCTATCCTATTAGAGATAATTAATTCTTTTAATGCGGTTTTTTCAGCTAATTCTAATTGCTGTTGTGTATTTTTTTCCTGTAGCTGTTCTTCAAGTTTTTGAGTGCGAAGTAATAATTCCGCATAATGACCAAATTGATGTAAAATTTGCTCTAGTCGTTGAAAAGTCGATGGAGGAAATAATTTTAAATCCCCGGTGAGCAAAATAATACCTTTTTTACCACCTTGAAATAATAAAATAGACTGCTCGGGTTCTAGAGAGATTTTGGGAAATAACGTCAAAGCGAATGGCTGTTTTGCCATGTCTATAAAAGATGTATTTTCTATTTTGGAGGCAATGGTAGAAGGTAGGGTTATTAAAGGCGTAGTAAATGTTCGATTGGTATGAATTAATCTAAAGGTATTTGTGTTTTTGATGCGAACATAATAGGTAGCAGAAGTAGCTTGTAAAATATTACAAAGCTCTTGAAAAAAAATATTACAGTGTTCCTTTAAAGTGTGTGTATTGCCTATCGTTGTGGATAAGTCATACAACTTTTGAAGTATAATTTTAGAAGTTTCTTCACTGTTGATGGTTGTCATG
>CAYLSF010000503.1:0-5763 GCA_964385675.1 uncultured Saprospiraceae bacterium | reverse complement strand
ATGTAATTTAACATATGCTTTACAATAAGAAGTTTTGATAATTGTGCTGAGTAACACCAAATACCAATTTCAAATTCACACATTAAAGACTCGCTTCGTTAAAAATATATAAAATAAGATAGTAAGCTAATATCATATTACGTAAATTAGTAATCTCCTGAACAACAATAGATTACTGCCATCTGAAATTTAGAGGAAGCCACACTATGATTATTTATTTTGGGTTAGAGTTAGATGATTTGGTATATCCAAAGCAAAGTGATATATCTTCTGCGTCAGCAGTAGGCTACCATTATTGTGGTGCAAAACAATTTCTAGCACTACTCGAAATTCACCTGGGCGTTGTAGGACATACACTCGCCGTAGAACACCTCCGTATTGAGCAATATCGACAAGCTATTCGGACTTACCTTAGAAAAAATCCAACTGTCTTCTATAAAGCGTCATTTGAAGCAGATGAATTGGCAACAGCAACGGCATTGCTAGAACGTCGGGACGAATTAATATTGGCAGAATGGAACTTTGAAATACAATCGGAGACACCAAATCGACTCAAAGTATTAGCTGCTATAGAACAAACGCTAATTACATTAAGCAATCGAGATAGTTTTGATTTAACAAATCCTAAAGAGTATGTCGAATATGCTTTGTTGAGTCCAGGGTTTGCAGACCGATTTATCTTGGTTATGGAAACGCTTAAAAAACGTTCCTTACCAATTCAACACATATATCTAAATGAACCTTTAGATTTATTACCGTCTTATTTTCAAAAATTATTTAAGTTATTATCTGGTAAGGGAATTGAAATAGAAACCCTATATCCCCAGAAACCGAGTAGGGATACAGATTTAGATATTTTGAAAAACGTATTATGGCAAAAAGAAAATGGTAAACGTTCAAAAGTGCCTATCAAAGCAGATGGTTCGTTAATCATATTGAAAGCTAAAAGAGAAACAGAGGCTGCCGTATATTTATCAAAATTACTTCAAAAAAATCCAACTTATCGTCCTGTTTGCTTAATTCCAGAAAAGAATAGAGCGTTAGATAATGCTTTGATTCAAGATGGTTTACCAAGTTTGGGGATTCACTCCGCTTCATTAGCTCGTCCTGTTTTGCAAATTTTGAAATTGGTGACAGCATTTCTATGGAAACCCCTTGATCCATATAAGATAATGGAATTTGTATCGCTATCTGTAAAGCCGTTACGAGAAGATCTGGCGTATTTGATAGCGAATCAGTTAGCTCAAACACCGGGTTTGAAAGGAGAGCGATGGAATTCTATGATTCGTATATATTTTGAAGCGTTAGAAAAAAAGGCGGCAAGTGATAGTAGCATCAATACACAAAAAATAAGGGAACAATATAACTTTTGGTTTGAGCGAACTCTATATGATAGTAGTCGTGCAGTACCGAAAGATGAAGTGATTAAGGTCTTTAGTTATTTATCAAATTGGGCAACGAAAGAGTTTGAATTAAGTGGTAATAAGCAAAATTCTCTAATCGTATTGCAAGAACAAGCAAAACGAGTTCATGAGTTATTATTGACTTTACCTGAAGCAGAAACACAGTTAACTCATTTGCAGTTAGAGCGAATCGTGCGAACCATCTATGAACCATCTCCGATTGTGTTTAAGGAGTCACAGCAAGGAAGGTTATCTCATGTTCATCATTCGAGTGCTTTCATAGGCGATATACAAGATTTGGTATGGTGGAATTTTTCTGCCGGTGAGCCAAACTACTTTTTCGCTAAATGGTATAAAAAGGAATTGGATTACCTAAACCAATTTAATATTCAACTACCGACACCAAAGGATCAAAATTCAGTATTACTTTGGCAACGACCTAGACCCTTTTTATACGCTCAAAACTCTGTTCTATTGGTCATACCTGAAATGGTAGATGGTGTAGCGACTCAGCCGCATCCTTTATGGAGTGATATTGAAGCCACTTTTGAGCATTTAGAAAATATTATTATTGATGCCAATCAATTGTCTGATCATCCCTTATTAGAACACTTTAATATCCCTGAAAATATAACGATTGAGCCTAAGCGACTAGATAACCCTAAACCTTATTTGGATGTCACAAAAAGAGAAAAATTAGGACAAAGAGAGGTGGAGTCATTTACTAGTTTAGAGTCATTGTTTTATTATCCGTATCAATGGGTATTCAGACATAAACTTGAACTCCACAAAACCTCCATTTTATCCGTAGTAAAAGATACTACTTTGATGGGGAATTTGGCACATCGACTCTTTGAGTTTTTATTCCATGAGAAAGATGTTTTGACTTGGAATAAACAGCAAGTAACCAAATGGGTAGATAGACGAGTGACAGGATTGTTGGAGCGAGAGGGGGCTGTACTGTTAATGTATGGCAGAGAACCTGAAAAGACAGCGTTCATAAATACTTTGAAATTTTCAACTTGGAGTCTGTTGAGTATGATTCAGAACAATGGTTGGCAAATATATGCTACTGAAAAGAATCTAGAAGGTAATTTTCAAGGCATTCCTGTAAAGGGTAAAGCTGACTTAGTTCTACAGAATGCTAAAGGCGAATTTGCCATTGTAGATTTAAAGTGGAGAGGGGCAGCGAGGCGAAAGCGAATAATTAAAAATGAAGAAGATTTACAATTGGTAATGTATTCCAAATTATTGATAAATGATACCGCTTGGGCACATACGGCTTATTTTATCATTGAATCAGGACAAATGATTGCTAGAAACAATCTAGGGTTCAATGAAGCATTAGCAGTAGCACCTGATAAGGATCATGTAGAAATTAATCAACGAATTTGGAAACGCATGCAACATACCTTTGAATGGCGTATGAATCAACTCAAATCAGGAAGCATAGAAATTAGAACCGAAGATACACTGGTAGATTTAGTAGAACCTGGAGAAGGGATGTCAGTAACTGAATTGGTTAATAACTTTCTAGCCATGAAATCAAACAATGCTCCGTATGACGACTATCAAACGTTGATAAACGTAATCGAATAAAACATTTTAAACAAACTAACGTATCGTAATTTACGATTCAATAACAATCAAGTAAGTGTGATTTTTGTTAACTGTTTGAACCTAAATGAAATATCGCTTTTTTAAAATTTACACTTTCAGTAAATAACGCAGCAAACTAAAGATTTTTACTGAAAAAAAAGCAGTTAACTAAAGAAATGACGCAATAACTTTTTCGCTTATGAGACTGTTTACATTCCCTAAATTTAAATTTATACTGGTACTCTTATTAGGAGTAATGATTGCTACCTCCTGCTCTAATTCTACTCAAGTCTTGAGTCGCAAGAAACCTGCTAAAAGTAAAGCAGAGTTGACTGAGCTTAGACATGAAGCACTCAATCATTACAATGCTGTTTCTGAGTTTCATGAAGGATTTGCTGCTGTAAGCAAAGGATCTATCTGGGGATTCATTGATCGTATGGGTAACCTTTCTATTCCTTTAATCTATGATGAAGTAAAACCATTTTCTAATGGTATGGCTCAAGTTCGTAAAGGACGCAAATGGGGTTGTATCAATAAGAAAGGGCGTTTGGTGGTATTGTATGAATATGACCAAATATTTGCTTATGATCAAGGTGTTGCCATCGTTGTGAAAAATGGCAAATGGGGAATGATTGATAGAAAAGGAATTGAAGTAGTAGCATTAGAACATGATAAGATCATGCCTTTCAGTGAAGGTGTAGCTACTGTAATGAAAGATGGTCAGTTCGGAGCAATTAATGATAGAGGAGAGGTTGTCATTCAAATGACTTATGATGACATGGGATCTTTCAATGAAGGGTTATGTCCTGTGAAAGTAGGAAACTATTATGGATATATGGATTTACAAGGTCGTGTCGTTATTCCTACATTTTATGAAAGAGCAGAAGCTTTTAAAGATGGTATAGCAAGAGTAAGAAAGCGTGGAAAATGGGGTGCAATCAATAAGTCAAATGAAAAAGTTATTCCTTTTGATTACGATGAAATTGGTAAATTTAGCAGAGGATTAGCGTATGTTCGTCAAGGACAACGTTACGGATACATTGATAGAACAAACAGACAAGTTATTCGATTTAGTTATGAGCAAGCTCTTGATATTCAGGGGCGTATTGCAATTGTAAAAGTAGGAAATAAATGGGGTGGATTGAATAAAAGAGGTCGAATTGCAATTAGTTTTAAATATGAAAAATTAGGAGCTTTTATTGATGGAATTGCTTTTGCAAAGAGAGATGGTAAGTATGGTTATGTGGACCAAAACTTAAATGAAATTGTTCCTTTTGAATATGAGCAGGCTTATGACTTTAAAGATGGTATTGGCATTGTGAAGAAAGAAGGAAAGTGGGGATTTATTGATAAAGCGAATAAAGCGGTTATTCCTTTTAAATTTGAAGATGTAGGCTATAATTTTACTTATGGTGTAATTGGGGTAAAGAAAGAGGGAAAATGGGGATTTATTAATCGTAGAGGAAAGGCATTGACTGCATTTGAATACGATAATAAATATATTCGTCCAAACTTTATTAATGGATTTGCAGTAGTGAATAAAGGTGGTAAATATGGTTTTGTGGACTATGATGGTAAGCTAGTTATTCCTTGTGAATATAATAATGCCATGGGATATATGGGACGTTTTCCTGTAGATTCAGAAGGCTTCTTTATCGTAGAAAAAGATGGAATGTTTGGTGGTATTAATATATTCAATCAAGAAGTAGTGCCATTTGAATATGATATGATTAGAGCGTATGCAGAAGGCTTATTTGTGGTGAAGAAAAGTGGAAAGTACGGATATATCAATCAATACAATGAGACGGTAATTGACTTTGCTTACGAAAGAGCAGAAGCATTTGAAAATGGTCAAGCAGTGGTAATGAAAAATCAAAAAGCATTTATGATTAATCGTCAAGGTGATGTGATGATGGAGTTATAATTTCAAGATTATTTACCTGTTTATAAAGAAAAGTCTTGTTCCAATAAGGAGCAAGACTTTTTTGATTCTAAGGACTTTTGTGTGATAAAAGTAAAATTTCATATCAAATTATTGATTTATTTAATATGAAATACCCTTTTGAAGAGGTTAGAAAACTGTCACATATTTGATGATTTTATGCAATTTTTAGTAATTGTTATATCTACCCTAAAATTAACCTATTATGAGTAATTTATTATAGGTTAAACCTAAATAGTATGTTACTAATATTTATCGTAGCTTTGCATTAAATTTAAATCAAGCGATAGATATAAAACGATTATGACGAAAAAAGTGCTTTCAATTGGTTGCGATCATGCAGGATTTCCTTACAAAGCGGCTGTGTTGGAATTATTAGATTCATTAAATATTGAAGTAGCGGATAAGGGAACAAATTCTTTAGATTCTGTGGACTATCCCGATTTTGTACATCCTGTAGCAATAAGTATAACATCAGGTGATGCAGATTTTGGTATTTTGATGTGCGGAAGTGGTAATGGCGTTTCTATGACGGCGAATAAGCATCAAGGTATTCGAGCTGCACTTTGTTGGACACCTGAATTAGCTGCCTTAGCTCGTCAACATAATGATGCCAATATTTTATCTATTCCCGTACGATTTGTATCAGAAGAAGTCGCACTTGAAATGGTTAAAACATTTATTCAAACAGAATTTGAAGGAGGAAGACATCAAAGAAGAGTCAATAAAATTAATTGTTAATTTCAGAATACTGGGAATTGAGTTTTTTTAGTACCGAAGTTGTTTAAAAACTCTTTAACAAACGCTTAGCAACTCATT
>CAYLSF010000502.1:0-5772 GCA_964385675.1 uncultured Saprospiraceae bacterium | reverse complement strand
GTTGTATTGAGTGTAGTCTAATGTAAATAGACTAAGTCTTTACCAATAGATATTGGTTTATCATGGAGCAATTACAGGACGTTGTATTGAGTGTAGTCTAATGTAAATAGATTAGGTCTTTACCAATAGATATTGGTTTATCATGGAGCAATTACAGGACGTTGTATTGAGTGTAGTCTAATGTAAATAGACTAAGTCTTTACCAATAGATATTGGTTTATCATGGAACGATTACAGGACGTTGTATTGAGTGTAATCTATATGAATAGATTAAGTCTTTACTAATGGATGTTGAACAGTTAAATTAAGGCTTCGTTATAAATAAATAGCAATAATATGTTTTGATTTTTTGTTACATTTTCAAGCAAAAATAATATTTAACAGGGTTTTTAGTGGTATTTAAAGCCTATTAAAACAATTACATTTATCTATTTTAATAATCATAAAATAATTTGTTTTAACTGGTTTTTTTGACAAAAAAAAATTTCGGACAAAAATTTCTGCTTATTCTGTTAACTTACATTTTAAAATAACTGTTATAATTGTCATGAAAAAATTCTTCTACACTTTAACAATCGCAATCTTAGCTTTCTCTTTAACAGCTACTGCTGGTACAAATGCAAAGAAAGTTTACACGGGTTATGTTATCTTGATGGATGGACAAAAGATGAACGGAAAAATTCAAATGTTGTCTCCAACTTTGAATGAGGTTAAAGTTAAATTCATCAATGAGTCTGGTAAGAAGAAAATTTTCAAGGCAAAAGAAGTACAAGAGTATGGATTCAAGTACAACCGTTATGACAGAACTACGGAAAACATGGTTGAAACTTGGGTAACTTATGTACAAAAAAGAGTAACTTATGTTCCTGTTCCTTTTGGTAGCAAAACAGCTTTAGTAGAGCGTCAAGAAACTGGAAAAATCAATTTCTACAACTTCTTCCACGAAACTAGAATGCAAAACAATCCTTTACAAAAAACTATATATGTTGAGAAAGGAGAGCAAATGGAAGAAGTAACTCGTAAGAACTACAAAAGAATCATGAAGCACTTTACTACGGATTACCCAGAGTTAAGAGCTAAAGTAGGAACGCCAGGATACGGATTCAAGCATGTTGCTAAAATCGTTAAAGAATACAACGATTACATGACTCAAGATAACGATCCTATCTTCGGAATGAAGTAATTAATAATTAACAAATAAAAGAACCATTCATCCCGATAGCTATCGGGATAGCAATATTTATTTTAAAAATCCCCTTCCGTATTACGGAAGGGGATTTTTCTTTGATATTTATTTATCATTGTAAAAATTCTATTTGTAAATCCTTCATCGTTCTTTTTACAGCTTCTTCGTAGGATACTTTTTGAGTGATGCGATAATCTCTCATTTTATCTACAATAAATGGTAAATAAATAAACTTTCGCTTTTCTGTATAATCTTTCATGAGTGCTTCGTTCATAAAAGGCTCATTAAGTAACTCAGGAACTAAGATTTCTCCTGCTCTAACAAAATGCTCGATAACACAGGTTTCCCAATTATTATATCCTTGAGGAGTCATTTTATCTTTTAGTGGTAGGTAAAGTTTTTCTGTTGCTTTGATAGCACCTGAAGACGTTGATAATACAACATGGTTAACGAAGGAGTGACCAAATTCATGAATTGCTAAATTTTCAAAACCAGCTTTATTAGAGAAATCAAAATTCTTATTCAATGGACCTAGTACAAAATTAGCTTTTTTACGCTGTTTGGTTACCGTATTAAATCCCCAACCGACTCTAGGCCAAATCGTTAAACTAGGTACAATATGATAAGTGTCATAATCCTGCTGATAAAACTCCTCCATTGTAGAAAGTAATTGTTTTGAAGGTGCATTACCCTCTAGCGTTTTTAAAGTCTCTTTACGATAGACTTCAAGATTCGACCAGATTTTTTCAAAATTAGATGTTTTGTAAAATTGATTAGCTTCTAAAATCAATGTTGAGAGTGTAACGGAATCAGTATATGAACGATATTTTTTAGCAATTGATGTTGGTATCGTATAATTATCAGGAAGTGGAAATAGAGGGAGTTCGTTGAATAACTGAATAAATAACTCATAAGGTAAAGAGCCACCGAGTTGATATATTTTATGCAAGGATGGCTGTTTTGCATTACTTGACCATTTGCTAAGTTCTTTAGTAATGGGATGTTCAGGATCATTATCTTCAGGCTCAGCTAGATGAATTATATATCCTACCAATTCAATATTTTTATTAAATTGGATAGAAACTAAATTATTTAATTTTTTAGTTGGTGTAGCTTGTTTGTTAATAATAGTATTAGAACAAGAAGCGATAATCAATACGGCAAATAAATAAATTTTTCTCATGGTTGTTTTTGCTTACAAAGAAATGGCAAGACAACACATGAATCGCTCGAAAACGCATTATTGCACGTCCAAAAACATGTTTTCACGCCTTTTTAAACTAATTTTATTTAGCGTAGGTATTCAGAAGGTGTTTTTCCCACATGATTTTTAAAAACTTGATTAAAAGTTGATTTAGAATTAAAACCTGATTCTAGTGCTAACGCTAATAATGTTTTATGGTTTTTCTCATCCGATTGAGCTTTTTGTAAAAAAGTTTGAATACGGAAGTCATTGATAAATTCTTTATAGTTCTTATCGTGATAACGATTAATTAAATAGGAAACATAACGTTTAGGTAGTTTTAGCGTGTTAGACAAGTCTTTCAACGAGAAATTAGGTGTTAGGAAAAGCTCTTTTTCTTTAACTACTAAATTCAGTCGTTTTAATTCTTGCTGATCATTATACTTTGGAAAATAAATTTTGGACTTAGCTATTTTCTGCTGTGTAGGAAAGGTTTGAATATTGATAAAGTTCAAAAAGGTAAAGCATAAGAATAATGATAATAAAATGATTTCAATAACAAAGAAATATTGCCAACCAATAATTACAAATGTTAACCAACACAAGGAAAGTACAGACAACGTTATCATTAATAGCAACAATCTAACATGTATAATCTCTTTGACTTTAAAAGCATTTTTCTGATACAATCTGTAATAAGTGTACCAAAAATGACCTAGTGTGTAAGCTAATCCTATCAACGGTAAGTATTCAATCAAGATTTTCCATACAAAAAAGTCCTTTAGAGAAATACCATAAATCAACCCAATAAACTGCATTCCAATTTCTATAAATAAGGGTAGAAAGAGTAAGCTATACCATGCTTTCCATTTAAAACTTTTATCTGTATTATATTGTGTAAATAGCCAAAGACTCGGAGGAATAATATTATAATTTAATAAAATGGCAATTGGAAAGGCATTGGTTTGATTATTATAGCCAGACAAAGCTCCCCATGAGAATAAAAGTTCAAAAGATAAGGTTAGTAGTATTAATCCCATGAAAAAGTTACCCTTGTGAGACGTAAATATTTGTAGCATTAGTCCAATACTAATTAAAAAGCCAAGTATGGCTGATAGGAAGAAGAGATTTTCCATAGTGCTGACTGGTTGTTTTAAGTCTTTGTTAAGGCTAATTTACCAAATTCTATAGTAGATCAATTTTATTTAACATAATAAATCTTATCTAATTAGGTATCAATTTTCAATTATGATTTAGTCATTGGGGAGCATAAAAAACTCGCTTATCAGATATGATAAGTAAGCCACTACTTTGACTGATAATAGAATACTTGTATTCGGCGTTTATTTTAAAAATCTCCTTCTATATTTACGGAAAGGGATTTTTATTTGGGATAAATTAGTCTTTTTTGAAGTATTCATCTACCTTCTCTTTTTGTTTATCAAAAGCGGGTCGATTAATTACGTTTAACCTAAGTAATTCCTCTAAATTTCCAATATTCGCTTCATAACTCGCTCTCCAATGTATTCGATAATACCTGCGAAATAAAAAATCATTTCTCTTGAGGAATAAGGCATTAATAAAATCTTTGACTTTACCTTTATTTGGAATCTTAGCATCAAAGTGAATATTCTCTCCTTTTTCAATATAAATCGTCCAATATTCCTTTTGAAATAACTTATAAGCTCCAAAAGCAACTAAACTTAATGCAAGCCAAGTAATCTCCGCTGAGTTCGCAACATCTTTCCCTAATATTCTCAATATAAAAGCAGCGACGCTCATAAAGAGCATAAGAATACTAAACCAAAAGATATACTTGTAGCCGATTTTAGTTTTTGTTACAGGACCTGTCAAATCTTCATATTTGAGTTTTCTTGTCTGATTAGAATCAGATGTAGAAGAGGTTATTAATATCTCAGTTTCTCCTATCTTAACGGTTTGTTGCATCAATTTTCCTTTTTGCTTCAATTCATCTACCCAAAATATATCTGATACTGAATGTTTAGAAAATTGCCACCATAAATTATCCAATTGTATATCTTCTTCATCTACAGTAGAAAGAATTTCTTTAGATTTAGGATTATATTGATGGACATGTTGAATAAACTTATCAGGGAGTTTTACATGATGTTTTTCTAAATAATGAACTAGACCTTCAGGGTAAATAAATACACCATCAGAAAGGCATTTAGACCCCATATTACTTTCTCCACATTCAAAGCGACACCAACTGTATCCACGATACTTAAATACTACTTCCCCGTTTTTTAGATGGTCTATTACCCTTTGCTTTTCTGCTTCGTTCCAATTTTTATCTTGAAAATCTTTAGGATGAGGTAGATGAGGTTCATGCTCGCTTTTCCAATAGCCAATCCGCCTTAGGGTTAATTCTTTTTTAAAGGTTTCCTTCATGTTGATTAAAATGGTTTAATGATGTAAGGAATATTGACAAAATGAAGGTATTAAATTTTATACAACAAAAAAAACTCGCTTACCATATCTGATAAGCGAGCCACTACTTTGACCGATAATAGAATACTTGTATCCGATGTTTATTTGTATTTATTTGCGTGTATTATTTTCCCCTTATGAATTATGGGACAACATCAATCCCTTTGCAATAATAGTTTGGTTGTATTGTTTAATAGTTCTAGCGATATAGCGATATCCAAATCCTGCTGTGCCAATCTTAGCACATAATTCTGGATAATCTTTCATCATAGACTTTAGTGTATTTCTATAGTTTTTCCTAGTAATTCTAATCATCTCTCCATCTCTCTCCACATATTTGAAATGCTTTAAAGGCTGATTATCTGTACGAGTTTCTACATAATGATTATACATATTAATCGTACCTCTTTCTTGATGCTCAACTAATACATTTCTAGGTCCAAATGGTACAGGTGAACGCTTTACTCTTTTATTCACATAATAAATCCATTTGCTCTCTTGCTCTCCTGTGCTACGGTTATAAACAAATGTTTCAAATCCATACGAAGCAATGTGTTTAGCTTTATATATCTTCTTCTTACCCGTTTCTGTGATAAGCTTTACTTTTACTTCATTTAAAGTTGGAGATAACATTTGAATTTTACCGTGCAAAGTATCCCCTGACTTTAGGGCGACATAACCATTATAAACTTTTCTATCCTCTTTTGAAATCCCGTCTGTTACACATAACATAACTAGCATTAGAGAGAAACAAGTTACTGCGATAGATTGTACAAATTTTTTCATGGTATGTTTTACTGTTTTGATTGCTTTCTTATTAATTACACTTGCAAGAAAAGGTTAATATGAGGCTTAATAGATATTTTAACACCCAGTTTGTGACATATAAAAAGAAATATTTTGGTACACAATTTATTGTGTTCGCCCACAACATCCCGTTAAATGCCGCACA
>CAYLSF010000501.1:0-5787 GCA_964385675.1 uncultured Saprospiraceae bacterium | reverse complement strand
ATATTTTGAAAATCAAAATGTTAGATAAAATTGTAGCCATGCAACAACGTCATTTGAAATTATCTTCTAAATAATCCATTAAAATTTGCTCCTCTGGAGTTCTATCTAAAAATAAGAAAGGATAATCTCTTCTGATAGCTTTACGATTTTCAAGCGTTATATCATCATATTTTTTACTAAATCGCTTTATGCTTACAGCATTCCAAACATCAAAATAAGCTTTGTAAATTAAGGAGAAAGCAATCATATAATCACCATAAAGTGTTGCCTCCTCAGTATCCAAATAAATTAGGGTATTAGGATTTCTAGAAATAACTGATACCAATTCTTTATACAATTGATTTGGTTGTATTCGTTTTTGGTTTAAGGTTATATCATGGTTTGCTCTGACTATAACTTTCTGCTTTTCTGCATATTGATGATTTGCTTGATAAAAATTTAGAGTATAAAAATCGCAATCTTCATTATCACTTGAACTAACATCAAATTTTTGTTCGCTATGAATAGCCTGAACCTTTGAGGTAAGGTCAGGGCAATAAGCTCTCAATTTTTTAACTAACGCATAATCAGTATAGTGTAAACGATGAGGATTTTTAACACCATTAGGAAAAACAGCATAAGCTATTTTGAGTAACCCTTGTTGTTTTAATGCCTCTTGTAAATCAAAGACTTTTTGCATAGGAATGTCTTGACCAATCAATAGGTAAGCCCATTGATAAAGTCTTTGTTCTTCTATCAAACGTACTTTTTGTTTTTCTATGTAGAGACTCAATTTAGCAGTATCTAAATTTATAAAATTGGGAAAGTTAAAGGATTCATGCATTTGTAAGTCATGCTTAGTTTCAGCAATGAGCAGGGGAATGGCTAAAGATTGAGGTCTTGGAGCAGCACAATGAAAAGGCACTAGAGGTAAATCTAAGTCATAAACGTAGGAATGACTATCTTTTAATATTTTTTGCTGGTTCTCTGTAAAATCAAAAGGATGGTAAAAAGCCAAAAGGCTACTTAACATCAACGTAATGATAAATCCCTGTAATAATTGTTGAGGAGAAAGTATTACTAATTTTGCTATTTTTTGAAGTATTGTAAAATAGCAAACACCCAAAAAGATAAATGCTAATAAACTATACCCTAAATTCTCTCGAAATGAATCGAAATACCAGAGTAAAGTAAAAGCTAAAACGCCAAAAAAAGCGAGGTATTTACCATAAGTTAAAACAATAATTTTATGTCGTTGATACGTATTTTCAAATCTATTGGCATGAGTATAATTATTTGGCTTATTACTCATCGTCCTTATCATTACCAATAAAATTTGCCCAAGTGTCAATGCAATAACTGCCCAAATCATATTGTATAAATACTGTATTTTAGAACTTAACAGCCAATGTTCTGAGCCAAAATTATAGTCAAACCACATTAAACGTAAGTGAATCTTATTGTGGTAGTAAAATAAAATGGTATAAATGAATAGACTGATGCCTAATCCAATAACTATATCAAATGCTTTAGTCGTTAAATTATCAGCGAAAAGCTGAGACTGAGGTCTCCAAAATCCTTTTTGTAATGGCATATTAAATAGGTTTTGCCATAGAAGATACAAGGATTTTGGTAGAATTGCAATGGTTAATTTTGTTTTGCTTTCAATAAGTTTTCTATATGCTCAACATAAATTTTTTCATTGTTGGAACGCGGGTGAAAAATATAGGGAATCTGCCTTCTTATTTCACGCCTATCCCTATAATCTAATGCTGAATATGAACGACCGTGTTTTTTTAATCCTTCTTCATTCCATATTTCTTCATAAACCAACCGTATTGAAACATAAGTCTCTAAAAAGCTTTCAAAAGGTGTATTTAAATCGCTATCTAAAAAAATTATATTCTTTGGTTTGCTATTTAAAATGAAGGATTTTATTTCACTTTTGAGTTGAGATAAGGTAATATCTTTTTGATTTAACAAAATAGAACCATCGTCTTTCAATTCAATTATTGCTTTCTTCACTTTTGAAAGTGAGGTGAAATAATCTGCACCATAAAAAATGCAATCAGAAGAAGCGTTATCATTAAAGTATGGTGTAATAGATAGACCTTTTTGGATAGAATCTACTTTTAGTTTTAACTGCGGGCAATATATATAGGATAATCTTCTAGGAACACCATACATTTCGAGCATCCATCCATGTGGATTTTTTGTATTATGTGGTATTACGGCATAATTGATTTTAGTTAACTCATTTTTTACTAATAGTTCTTCTAATTCATATACATGCTGCATCTCCATATTCTTATCTATAAATAGATGTGCTACTCTAAAAGGTTGCTGCTCTTGTGGTATATCATTTCTGTCTTTTTCTAAATACCTTACAATGAAAGTCGAGTCTTTTTGTAATAAATTAGGTAAAATGGAATGTATCGTTTTGTACTTTTCTTTAGGATGAGCTAATATTAAACGAACCAATAAACTTCTAGGTATTGCTCTTTCATAATAGTGCGATTGAGGTAATTCCAGATTTAAAATATGTGTATTTGATGTTTTTAATTGACTTTCTTCTACTGTATTTATATCGTAAGGATTATAAAATGCTAATAAGCCAGTTAATAATATTATTGCAAGAAGTCCTTTCAACATTAAAGGCAATACTTTGGAGTAGGTTCTTAAAACAGTAAGCCATAGATGACCATATAGCGTAAAGAATAGAAGCAGGAAAAATCCCCAATAACCAAATGCCAACTCGAATAAATCAACATAATAGACAATGCTCTGGGTTGCAAAAGCGATAAACCCCATACGACTGGCATAAGATAAAAATACCCAAAAGTAATTTCTGCTATCGTTTACAATGGTGTAATTTCTAAATTTGATTTTTTTAAAGGAATGACGAGGTTTCCAAAACCAATATTGAATCACTACAGCTTGCCCTAAAAGTATGGCAATAAACGCCCAGATAATATTATGCCCATATTGACTTTCAGGTGTTAATACCCAATATTCTACCCCAAATGGTCTATCCTTTGTCATTAAAAATAATCGAATACCATGTTGAATACCCTGTAGAAAAGCGTAAAAAGTAAGAGTAATGCCAAGACCACTAATAATACCCAACCATCTTCTTTTTAAAGGAATTTGTGAGAGGGAGAAAACAGGTTTAAGAAATCCTTTTTGCAATGCCATAACAACTTTGATTTTGGTGCATATCTAAGTTCCAAAGTTCTTGGCACTTTTATCTTATTTTCTCTACGAATAGGGATGATTTTCCGATGAGAAAAGTTACTCTAAAAGCTCTTAATACTATTGTAAAATTCTATTCTTAAAATTTAAGAATTATGCCACCGCAAAATCTGAAAACTCCCGAACATAAGCAGGACGAAATCCCAAAACTAAATGCTCTTTAGGAATATTAAATTTTGCTAAATCTATATCAAGTTCTATCTCAGTATTGTTTTGCTGAATCCAAATATTGCCTGTTTCGGGATGAATATCCAGATGAAAAAGCACGGAAAAAGAGTATAAATCTTTATACCATCCCATTTTTAATAATTGAAAATGATTGCCTTCTGTGTCTATAATTGCTTGATAGGTCATTGTGTTACCCAAGGAATTATTGTATTCCTCGGCTAATGCTTTAACGTATGCTGTCAATGCTTTTTGATGTTTCTCTATCTTTACTTTTATATCCATTGTACTATTTTTTGTGATTGTTCATTGTAAACAAGAACCTTTACGGCTAAGGTTTTTATAGATAATTGAATCCCCTTTCTTTGAAATTGACTTTTCCATACATCAGCAGGAACAGCTAAATACAAGGTACGACCTACTTCAAATTGACTTAGATTGATACGATAGTTGATGTATTGTCCTAATACGCTATGGAATTCATTTGCAAATGAAGACTTCAAAAATGATTTTACTTCAACCGCTATTTTAGTATTTTCTTTTTCAGCCCCCAAATCAATTTCCCACTCTGGATCCCACTTTTCAAAACGATATGGATCATGTGTGATTTTCCATCCATCATTAATTAAAACAGTTCTTACCAAGTTGTGGTACATATCCCTTGCCATAATCAAATTTTAGTCTTAATATAAAAATAAGCATTTATCCTAAATTTTGAAAAGTTGACTCATATTTATTGTAACACCTCCGCCATCATCAATCGCTTTAAACAATTCAAGCACTGCTTCTTCTTCGTTTTGACGACATTTAAATTCTTATAATTCATCTCTCGCTGAATGGCTTCGGGGGCATATTGCTTGTAATAGAC
This sequence comes from uncultured Saprospiraceae bacterium, assembly GCA_964385675.1. GTDB lineage: Bacteria > Bacteroidota > Bacteroidia > Chitinophagales > Saprospiraceae > CAYLSF01. The sequence continues at coordinate 1,523 of CAYLSF010000501.1, read as the reverse complement.
CAAAACTAGGAGTTGCTTACAACGCTCATTCATCTGGTCTAAGGCTTTCAGAATCTGATGTTGTTGATCCGTTAGGTTAACAGCATCTTCTATTGGATTATGGAGTAGCTGATGACTAAGCGGTTCAATAGATTGTGTTTGAATGGTTCGATTAAATTTTTTAATTAACATAAACTTCCCAATACCAAATAAGTAGGTTTTAATACTACTTTTCAACCCGCTAAATTTATTGGACTTGATACTTTCAAATAAGACAATAAAGGCTTCTTGATAGGTGTCAACTATGGTATGTTCATCTTGTAAATATCGAAATCCAAATTTGATGAAATCATGTCTGTATTTTTGATAGAGTTGATTGAGCAATTGGTCATTTCCATTTTTGATTTGCTGTACAATATGTGCATTATCTATGGATTGAATTGGCATTGAAATAGTCATGATTGTTTTTATGATAGAAGCGAGAGCAGAGAGTAGAGAACAGAGATTACAAAGAAGCCACTCAAAATCTCTATTCTCTGCTCTCGCTTCTCTGTTCTTATATAGCACAATCTATGACCGTTTTTAATGGGTTAAAACTAAACTCAATGGATGGCTATGTTGGGTTAATTAATGTATATGAAAAAGGAATAAATCGCTATTCAATGACGTGTTGAGTATGAATTGCGATTGATGTTGTATTTGATGCGATCTAGCGTAGAATCTGTGCGATGTATAAAGTTTAGTGGCGAAATACTTGATTTTTATCTTACATTTGAAACATAAAAAGTAATTTATTGAGGAATCAAAAAATACATATAAAGTCAATTCAACTCCTACTTTGGATATTAATACTTCCACCCTTTAGTTTTGGGCAGGGCGAACTAAAGGGGGAATTTATTAATTATAAGGCAAAAGATGGCTTATTACCAGAAGGTGTAACCGTAATTGAGCAAGATACCATTGGAAGAGTTTGGTTGGGAACAGATGATGGCTTATATCATTTTGATGGTAATCAATTTGAATTAGAATCCATTGATTATCAGCATAAAGATATTCGAGCGTTAGGAATTAATGATTTAATTACGGTTAACAATCAATTGTGGATAGCTACGGATAATGGGTTGTTTTTAAAAAAAGAAATGGAGGGGACTCAAACCTTTATTTTACAAAATGACCTCAATCATCAAAATATCACTGACCTTTATTTAGATGCTTATCAACACTATTTATATGCTGGAATATTATCAGAAGATGATGAAACAACACTTCTAAAAATCAATACCAAAAATTTATCGTATCAAGTCTTTGAAAATTTGGATTCCTTAAATGGAATTTATACTATGTATCAAAAGGATAGTACGAGTGCTATTTGGAGGAGGAAATAATTTGTATCAATATAATCTATCTCAGGAACAATTAAATAAAGTAGCATTATTATCTGATGTACGAGATATAGCTGCGTCTCAAAATAGGCTTTTAGTTAGCACAAATGGTCGAGGAATTTTTGAATATGATCTTTTGCGGAAACAATGGCTTCGCCAATT
>CAYLSF010000500.1:0-5795 GCA_964385675.1 uncultured Saprospiraceae bacterium | reverse complement strand
ATAAAATTTTAGATTAGGTGGTAATATCAAAAGGGTGCAAAGGTAAGTATTACTTGTAATTATCAAAATGTAAGTAGTGTGAGGAAAAGGTAATAAGGAGATAGTAAAGATGCTGAATAGTGTCAAGAATACACTATGAATGGTGTTTTTAAACAAGAAAACCTTATATACTTGCGAAAATAGACCACTTCAAAGGGCTTTATTTGGTTGTCGTACAATATTAATTTTTTGTAAATAAATGAGATTCTTTCAAAAAAAATGTGTCTAATGTCTTAACGATAAAAAAGACAGTCAAAATATAGATTTGACTGTCTTTTATCATATTCAATTGTGAGAATAATATTAGTAAGCTTTTGCAAACAAAACACGTTGTTTAGAAGGTTTGCCTGTTAAGATACAAGTCCCTTCTTCTGGTTCTGTTCCTACTGCAATACAACGGATAGTCGCTTTAGTCAGCTCTTTTATTTTAACCTCTGTTTCTGTTGTACCATCCCAATGTGCTGAAATAAAACCACCTTTCGTTTCAAGTGTGTCTTTGAACTCATCCCAACTATTCACTTCTGTGATATGGCTATTTCTATAATTGGCTGCTTTATCATAGATGTTTTGTTGAATATCAGCTAATAATTGCTCAACATAATCTGCTATGCCTTCTAAAGCTTGACTTGATTTTTCTTTTGTATCTCGTCTTGCGACTTCGATTACACCATTTGCTAAATCACGTTTACCAATTGCCAAACGAATAGGTACACCTTTCATTTCATATTCTGCAAATTTGAAACCTGGACGTTTTTTCTTATCCGTATCATATTTTACAGAAATACCTTTTTCTTTCAAATCAGCCATTATTTTATCAACAACCTCATTAATAGCAGCATTTGGCTTTGGAATTGGTACAATTACTACTTGGATAGGTGCTAATTTTGGAGGCAATACCAAACCGCTATCATCAGAGTGTGCCATAATTAAAGCTCCCATCAATCGAGTAGAAACCCCCCATGACGTAGCCCAAACGTGTTCAGGACGATTATTTTGATTTAAAAATGTTACATCAAATGCTTTCGCAAAATTCTGTCCTAAAAAGTGAGAAGTTCCTGCTTGTAACGCTTTCCCATCTTGCATCAATGCTTCGATTGTATAAGTATCATCCGCACCTGCAAAACGCTCATTTGCTGTTTTTACGCCTTTGATAACAGGAACACACATCCATTCTTCTGCAAATTTTGCATAGATGTCAAGAATTTTAAGCGTTTCCTCTACGGCTTCTTCCTTAGTCGCATGAGCAGTATGACCTTCTTGCCAAAGAAATTCTGCCGTTCTTAAGAAGAGACGGGTTCTTAATTCCCAACGCACTACATTTGCCCACTGATTAATTAATAATGGTAAATCTCTATAAGATTGAATCCAATCTCTATAAGTATTCCAAATAATAGTCTCAGAAGTTGGTCGTACAATAAGTTCCTCTTCTAATCTCGCATCAGGATCTACGACTACACCTCCACCATTTGGATCATTCATTAACCGGTGATGGGTGACCACTGCACATTCCTTTGCAAAGCCTTCTACATGTTGAGCCTCTTTACTCAAAAAACTTTTTGGGATGAAAAGTGGGAAATAGGCATTCACATGACCTGTTTCTTTGAACATCTTGTCCAATTGAGCTTTCATTTTTTCCCAAATTGCAAAACCATAAGGCTTGATAACCATACAGCCTCGCACTGCCGAGTGACTCGCCAAATCTGCCTTCTGTACAATATCATTGTACCATTTCGAGTAATCTTCTGTACGACTTGTAATTTCTTTAGACATATTATTAGTGATTGGTGACTAGTGGTGAGTGATTAGTTTGTTTCACATTAATCCACGACTCACATTTTATTTTCTATACTGAAATAATTAACAACACTTTATGATTTTACTAGCTTTCAAAGCAACCCTTTGATTCATTAAAAGCGTTAATATAATTGAATATTGAACCATACTAAATAGTTATTTTTCAATTTGCTGCAAATTTAGTAATTTCAAAATTCAATTTATTAGTTAAGTTATCAGATAATTTTTGCACAAAAAGGAAATCAAATATGAAAAAGTTCATTTTTACACCATTATTTTTAGTTGTTACACTTTGTTTCACCTTCAATATCAATTCAAGTATAGCTCAATCTACCTTACTACTTAGAAGTAGTTCTGTTGTTCAACATAGCTTTACAACTAAAGATATGGTCAAAAGTCTATTGAAACAATCTGTACAGACTACTCAAAATAGATCATTTACCTTTGTTCAGCAACATAATTCCTATTTAACTGTAAATCATGATTTTAGTTATAAACTACCTTCTAATACATCTAAGTTTAGTTTTTATGCTAGTGCTTTTGTCAGTAATGGCATCAATGGGTTAGTTACAGCTGGAAATAATACTTTTAATTTAGGAGCAGTAGGTGCAGGATTTGGAGGATTCAATAATTTTATAGATTGTACCACACCTGCATTTTTTAATACAGGAAATAATAACGGTTCATTGAATGTATATTATGGAAATGGAGGAAGTGCTAATACACCAATTTTAGATAGTTATTACAATGGTAATACTCGAACTACATCAACGAATAATAATGGTGGAAATGTTCGGATTCAGTCTAGAGGAGCCAATTCTTATTCACCGAACAACTTTATTGGAATTAAAAATTAGACTTGTTAAATCAACGACCCAACAAATTTGGATCGGTTGATCGTTACTTTAAATAGGTGAAACGTCACAATGGTACAATGATATGTTAATATCTTTGTAACTCCGTTATAAAATACGTAACTTAGAACAAAATCATTAGATAAAGAATTTATAAGATAGTAGAGAGTCATATAATATTTTATTAAAATATTCGCTCAAAAATGTTTTTTATGAAAAAAGTAAATTTCGCAACGTCTCTTGTGGCATTTTTAGTAGCCATTTTTGCAATAGGTTCTATTAATACAGCTTCGGCACAGTATGATGATTTGTATTTTAATCCAGAGGACGAGGTAGAAACAGCAGTTGCTGCTGTGGAAGTAGAGGAAACTGAAAGTGCAAAAAACTATGATTATACAGAAGATTACGTAAGTGATTATCAATATTCTTCTCGTATTCGTCGTTTTCGTCGTCCTATTCGTAATGCAAGTTATTTTACTGATTATTATGTAAATACATTCTATTACGATCCGTTTGCACCTCGCACAACTATTTATGCAGTGTCTCCATGGTCAGCATACAATTTAGCATTGTTTAGAAGACCATCAAGATTTTATGGTAATACTGCGGTAGTTATTAATAACCCTTATGGTGTTATTGGTAATGGTTTCACTACAACAAATGTCTTTTACACACCAAATAATTTTGGTGGTGGTGGTTACTTTAATAATAACTTTTACAATGGATTTGGTGGTGGTGGAATTGGAAGTTCTGTAATTGCTAGAGGATGTCCTCCTGTGTCTGCCAATTTCAATAATGTGAATCCTACATTAAATAACTATTATGGTAATACCTCTACAGGTACACCAGGGTTGAATAGTTATTACACAGGAAATAACACTAATACAAGAAGACCTACTACGACTACGAATACACCTAGAAGAGGTACAAATACGAGACCTACAGGAACGACAACTACTCCAGATAGAAGAACGAATGGAGGAACAGTACGTTCAACTTCTCGTCGCCCTTCTGAGACTAAATCAACTCGTGTAAATCGTACACGTAGAGTGGATACTAATACAGGTAACACTAGAACAAGAACTAAGACAACACGTTCTACAAGAACAAATCGTGCAGAACCTTCAAGACGTACAAATACACGTCGTTCTCAATCTACTCGTCCTACTCGTCCTAGTCGTTCTACTACAACACCTAGTCGTAGCCGTAGTAATTACAATCGTTCTACACCTACAAGAACTAATAGAAGTAGCGGAACACGTACTAATAGAAGCAGTAGTACAAGAAGTACAAGAAGCACTAGAAGTAGCAGTTCAAGAAGTTCTTCAAGAAGAGGAGGACGTAACTAGGAGTATGTAAGTTGATAGGTCGTCAATTTATTATTACCAACACATTTGAATAGTTCAAAAAATTAATTATACATAATTTGGGTGAAGTTATTAATTTAGCTTCACCTTTTTTATTGGTGAATTTCACCTATAAACCTTTATTGATAATCTGAATGGTTGTTTTTTGAAAGGAGATAGAGACGTTTATTTCGTTTCAAAAATTAGCTGAGAAATATTTTTCAATGATAAACAGACTAATCCTAGTTTGCCTTATGATATTTTGGCTAGGGCAAGATATAACAGCTCAAACATTAAGAGATGCCTTACGATATTCTAATTTACAACATGGTGGAACAGCACGCTTAATGTCAACAGGAGGTGCATTAAGTGCGTTAGGAGGAGATTTTGGCTCTTTGAGTATTAATCCTGCGGGTGTAGCGACTTACAGGAAATCCATCTTACAAATTACACCGAGCTTAAATTTTATAAATACAGAATCCTCTTTTGCTAATAACACAATAGATGAGACAGAACCAAACTTTAATCTTAATAGTGTGGGGATGGTTTTTGCAAAAGTGAATAGAGAAAAGGAGTCAAACTGGAAAACGGCTAATTTTGCAATAGGGATGAATCGGACTAATATCTTTGCACAAAATGTTTTCTTTCAAGGTACGAATGAAGGAACAATTCAAGAACGCTGGCTACAATTCGCACAAGGGGTGTTACCTGAAAACCTTTATGCGTTTGAAGAGGGAATTGCCTATGATGCGAATATTCTTTTTAATCCAGATCCTAACGAACCGACGGTTTATGATAGTGATTTATTTGGAACTGATAGAATTCAGAAAGAACAGACTATCACACGTTCAGGGTCTATCACGGATGTCGCCGTAGCGTTTGGCGGTAGTTACAAGCACAAGTTATATATTGGTGTGGGATTAGGTTTACCTATTGTCAACTTTGATGAGGTGAAGAGTTATACTGAAACGGATGTAGAAAATGTAAGTCCCTTCTTTGATAATATGACTTATACGGAAGATTTAGCAACGGATGGTGTGGGAATTAATCTAAAATTGGGAATAATTTATAGGATTAGTCAAGCATTACGAGTTGGTGCAACGGTTCATTCCCCAACTTATTTTGCACTATCTGATAACTTTTCTACTAGTGTTACTTCAAATTTGACGATAAATAATGCTCCAGAAAGTTATTCTGCGGACTCACCTGTGTCCAATTTTAATTATCAATTGGTAACGCCTTGGCGAGCAAGTGGTAGTTTAGCATATATCTTTGGACGCTCTGGATTTATAACAGGAGAGATAGAATATGTGACGTATAATAGTGCTAATTTTAGTATAAATGATGACCCAACTTTTGAGCAGGATTTGAATGATGAAATTAGTACTTCATTAACCGAAGCAATTAACTTTAGAGTAGGTGGTGAAATGATTTTTGGTAAGGTTGCTGTAAGAGGTGGATACGGTGTAAACTTATCGCCTTATGATTCTACTGTGGATGCCGAAAATGAAGTCATTCAAACGATTAGTATAGGCATAGGATTGAGAACAAAGCGATTTTTTATAGATGCAGGCTATAGTCGGGCAATGTACTTAGAAGAATATCAACCTTACACCGCAAACTCAACAAATGTTGTTAGAGTGATAAATGATGTAACGAGAAATCGTTTAATCGCAACGGTTGGATTTAGATTTTAAAACTGAAATACTGTTTTGTTTTCTTAAAGATTAAATGAACTTCATAATATTTTGTACTAAAAAAT
>CAYLSF010000499.1:0-5809 GCA_964385675.1 uncultured Saprospiraceae bacterium | reverse complement strand
ATATCCAAAAAATATTATAGTATTGACAAATGATACAATTCGTAACAATTATAAGAAATAAGGGTTAGGACTTCTTTTAGGAAGGTTCTAACTTTAAAGGAAATATGTTTTATGATATTTTACAGAATGCTATAAAGTTTACATAAGCATAATTATACAATAAGACAAATGATAATTTTTCCTTTGCAGAACTAATATTTTGATTGTATGTTCATTTAAAATGAAGAGAGCATCTACTTTTAAAGAGAGCAAAAGTACTTGTTGATATACTATGACATAAAGCTATAAGCTACACTAAATGATTAATTAATGCTCAGTAATAGACTTACATTATTCACAATAATTGTAATTATTGGATTGCTTCCTTATGCCAGTTTTTCGCAAGAAAAAGCACAGGACTTTACCTTTAAGCTACACCATTGGACAAGGGCTGATGGTTTGCCAACATGGAATATTATATCTTACTTTGAAGATAAAAAAGGGCAATTGTGGATGGGTACAGATAAAAGTCTAATTAGCTTTGATGGTTATGAATTTAACATACGATATAAGTCCTCAACAAGTGAAAGCGTTATAGATAACATACAAGAAGATAATCAAGGAAATATCTGGTTTCTTGAAAAACGTAAAACAAAATTTAATCTCTTATCTTATAATCCTCACACAAATGAAGTATTCAATTTTAATGATTTACCCAATGTAAATAGGGATGATTTTTATCAACTACTAATACAAGGGAATGATTTAATAATTTTTAATCAAAAAGGTGATTTTTTTGATAAGAATGGCAATCGCCAATTCTCACTACCTTTTTCCAATCAGCAACATTTTTGTTTTTTATCTGATAATAAAATATGGGTGGTTGAAGCCAAACCTAAGTCTGTTTTACAAAAAGGAATTCTCGTAAAGCATTTTGATTATCTTATATATTTATATGAAAAAGATGGAACATTAATATATAAAGATAGTGCATTATCAAATAATCAATTGGTTTATTTTTTCTGGGAGGCAGGGGGAAGCCTATACGGTTTAGCCCAGCCTTATTTAACTCCTGAAACCCTAACTCCGTTAAGATGTACTCAATTTACACCAAAAGGAAAACAACCTTTTTCATTAACACAGTCTAACTTCAAGGTTCAGTTTAAAAATCCTCAATATAAAGATTGGGTGTTTAAATTTAATCCTATTCTCTTTCAAGAACATATTTTAGTGAAGCGTACAGGGAGTCGTATCAAGTTTTATGTTGAAGGTGAGATACTTCCGTTAGAAAATACTTCTTTAGCAATTTTTGAAAATGACCTTGCCGCTGCGAATATGTTTATTGACAAATTAGGTGCTTTATGGGTTGGTACTGAAAAAGGATTGTACAAAGTAGAAATTCAAAAAAATAAATTTCATAAATATCTTACAAAACCTCCTTTTTATTATAGTACAAGAGGAATGTTAATTGATTATAAAGGAAATTTACAAGTACATACTTATAAAGGTACTCAAGAGGTTAATTTGACAACAGGAAAAACAATAATGAAGTCTTTTAAAGATCATAATGGAGACTCTACAATTTACAAAAATGGTATGATACTCTATGAAGATAATAAAGACTTATGGATGGGACAACATGGTGCTTATGCTGCACACATCTATAATAAAGAAGGGTTAATTAAATACCCCTTTTATCCTAAAAAAGAACATCGTCTTCACCAAATGTTGCGTGTAGGGAAAGAACTTTGGGTGGCAACAATAGATGGGATTTATAAAGTTGATAAGAAAAAGCAACACCTCATAGCACTTTATAAAGAAGATGTAAGTGTTTTTCATATGTATGAAAATGAAAAAGGAGTTTGGGTAGGAACAGATAAAGGACTGTATTTATTTGATAAAAAAGGAAAACGGAAACAACAATTTTTACAAAATTTTAATAATAACCAATCTTATTTAAAACATTTCTTTGAGGATACAGATGGCACATTTTGGTTAGCAACATCAAATGGACTGTTACATTGGAATCCTACTGATAACAAGATTTTATCACATTTAACTACCGATGAAGGGTTATCTCACAATAATATCCATGCCGTTTATGGTGATACAGATGGTTTTCTATGGCTATCCAGTAACTATGGTTTAATGCGATTACATAAGAAAACGTTAAAAATCAAAACCTATTTGGAAAAAGATGGTATTGCTCATCATGAGTTTAATCATACCTCTCATTATCAAGCCAACGATGGACGATTATTTTTTGGTGGTATCAGTGGAGTAACTGCTTTTTACCCCGAGGAACTTATAGGCAATTCAAAAATAAATGACTTATATCCTTTTATCATTTCAGGAGAAATTATAGATGGACAATCGGGAGAGATCTCAATACTATCGGTCAATATTAATAACGAAAAAAATCTTCAATTATCCACAGCACAGAATTTTTTAACCCTGAATTTAACCGCTTTTTTATTAGAAAAAAATCCAGATGTTGAATACAGTTGGCAACTTGGTGATCAAAAACCCATTATTCAAAAGGATAGAACTATTCGGATAAACCATGTCCATTATGGACATCAAAAGCTAGTGATTAAAGTTAAAAAAGTAGGACAAAATTGGTCTAAGCACCATTTAATTATACAGATATATAGAGCAAAACCATTTTATATGAAATGGTGGTTTTGGGTTTTAATTGTAGTTATTGCGGGAATAACCATTTTACAATATTTTCAAAATAGAACTAAAAAATTGGAACAAGACAAGGAACGTTTAGCTCAATTGGTACTAGAAAGAACGGCTAAAATTCAGGAGGATAAAGAAACGATTGAGGCTCAGGCAAAGAAGCTTGAAAAACTCAATCAAGTTCAAAAACAATTTTTTACCAATATCACCCATGAGTTTAGAACACCGTTGACATTGGTGATTGGGCCATTACAACAACTACTGAAAGAAAAATTCCCTAAAAGGGTCAAAAATCAATTTCAGATGATGCTCAAAAATGGGCAGTATCTTCAAACGCTGATTAATCAATTGCTTGACTTATCAAAATTGGAAAGTGGTCAAATGCATTTAGAATCCTCCCGAGGGGATTTATTTATGTTTACAAAAGATTTGGTAGAACGCTTTCAACCTTTAGCAACTGAAAAAAATCAAACCCTAAGTTTTTACTCCTCAGTACCGCACTTTGAAACTCATTTTGATAAAGAAAAATGGAGTAAAATTGTATATAATTTAATAGCTAATGCGATTAAATTTACAGACGAAGGAGGCGATATTCAGGTAGATTTAATAAAAAGAACAAACTCAGACAAAGAGACCGTTCATTTATTGATACAAGACACGGGTGTAGGCATAGCAGAAGATAATCTGTCTAAAATTTTTAATCAATTTTATCAGGTAGATGGTTCTACCAAACGCACACAAGAGGGAACCGGTATTGGTTTAACGTTGGTGAAAGAGTTGGTAGAAATGCAAGGCGGCAGAATTGTAGTGCATAGTCAAGAACAATATGGAACTTCATTTGAGGTAGAGTTACCTACATTAGCGGTTTCTACCAATGAATTAGTGACCACCAGTCCTACTTCTCTTCCAGCAGTAGTCATTTCGCAAACAACTCATTTAGCAACAGAATCATCTGATAACCTTCCTCTTGAAATTCTCATTATCGAAGATAATCAAGATATGCAATATTACATTAAGAGTTGTTTATCTTCTTTTAATTACCAATTTAGAATCGCCAACAATGGAGTAGAAGGTATTGAAGAGGCGTTAAAAAATGCTCCTGATTTGATTATTTCGGATATTATGATGCCTAAAAAAGATGGATATGAAGTAGTCACAACTATACGACAAAATGTTGCCACCTCTCATATCCCAATCATTTTACTGACGGCAAAGGCAGCACTCGAAAGCCGTTTAGAAGGTTTAGAACGAGGGGCAGATGCCTATCTAACTAAACCGTTTAGTCCAGAGGAATTAGTGCTTCGTGTTCGTAAACTTATCGAGTTAAGGCAGTTGATGCAAACGCATTATCAGCAAGGTTTTAAGCAATCATCGGCAAACGCTATGCCTATGCTAAAACAAGAAGATGAGTTTATGCAGAAGCTACGATTCATTATACTTGAAAATTTATTAAACGAAGATTTGAGTAGTGAGTGGTTAGCACAGCACTTTTTGATGAGCCGCACTAATTTTTATAAAAAGGTAAAAGCACTAACAAATCATACAGTGGGGAAATATATTAATATTATTCGATTTCAGGAGGCTGAAAAATTGATAAGAGCTGGGAATAAAACACTTTCTGTAGTCGCTTATCAGGTAGGGTTTTCTTCACCAAGTCAATTCTCCAAAGTGTGTAAGCGGATTTATGGAAAAACGCCTTCTGAGTATTTTCAAGCGTAAATCTAGTAAATTGTATTATAGAGTGTACAATAGAACAAGATAATTGTACAAATAAGAAAATGCACCCTGTGTAGTCTATTTAAATTTGTCGTATCACCAAATTACACACGATACACTATGCAGAAAAGTACACTCAATAATACCATTAAAGAACTTTTGATTACAGACTTTAAGGTAAAGGAAGCATTATATCGCGAAGATGCTTTACTTCGAGAATTAAATTCAGGTTTCGTCTTACTTGCCAATGTAATTCGACTTGAAAAATCAATCAGTAATGCAATTAATCACACAATACACCTCCGTGGATATATTTCTATATTAGATGCTACGGTACAAGATATTATTCAAATTATTCATTCGCAGATAGGTAACGTTACATCGAAACAATGTTAAGACAATTGGCAGTAAGAAGTAGCTGTTTACAAATAGTAAAACGGTCAGTTACTTTGAGCGAATGATACTAGTATGTCAAATCCCAAATCAATACAATTTTGTACCTTTACACAAAATTAGTCATGTAATATTTTATAAATCAATTTTAATGAGTCGTTCTAAAAAAACCAGAAGGGTTAAACGATATAAAAACTCTAAACAGCGATTTGAAGATGGCTGGAGAAATATTAGGTTGGTACTCCTATTTTCCATAATCGCAGCACTACTCTTTATCGTGCGTTATTGGCAAAAAATCTCTGATTGGTTTATTCTGACTTTTTAGGATAGTAAGCCGTTATTAGTAAAATTAAACAAAAGTAACTTTATCATCTCCTAGATGTTCTACAAAGTTGAAGCCTCTTAGGTAAAATCTACCTTTACTGTAATTCATTTCTGTAATACTTGCATTTTTAATTTGCCAATTGAGTTCCATACTATATTGATCCTTTAGTTCCATAATAATCCCCATCATATAAGAAATTACCCCCCCCGAACTAAATACAGCAACCGTTTCATTTCGACTTAATGCTTCTTCTATTTCCGCAAATCCACGATTAACCCTTAGTTTGAACGCTTCCCATGATTCGTGTCCTTCGCCTGTTTTACCTGTTATCCATTCTCGATAGGCTCTAAAAAAAGCTTTCATCACTACTTTTCGTTTCATTTGGGGCGAAGCATTTTCTATTGCTGTCATCAACTTTGGATTGCCTACTCGATAGTCATCAAACACTTCAGTAAATTGATGCTCGTTGAGTTCACCTAATACAATATTCTGAGGCATCTGTATTTTACCATCATATACTTTTTTGAAATTCAAATAAGTATCTTTTTGGCGTTCCATTGTACCCGTGTACGCTATATCTATTTGAATTTCTTTCTCTTTAAAATATTGTCCTAATAGTTTAGCCTGTTCAATTCCTAAATCGGATAATCGATCATAATTATCTGACATAAAAGAAGCTTGCCCGTGTCGTAGTAAATATAATGTAGCCAT
>CAYLSF010000498.1:0-5812 GCA_964385675.1 uncultured Saprospiraceae bacterium | reverse complement strand
GTCTATCGCAGAATTGAAATTACTACGGACATTATTATTCAAGCTTTCGATATTCATTGGAGCTATACCCAAATTACCAGCCGTTTCAATCCAAGCAACATCTTGGGATACTTTATTTGAAGTCGTGTAGCTATTGAATGAATCATTGGAAGTTATACTAGGTATTCCTCCCACAAAAATGGGTTCATTCAAAAGTGGGGCTGACGTAGGTGGATTCGTTTTGGAGTAAAAGAGTGCTGGATTATTGACAAATACTAAATTGAAGTCTGAAGAATCCTCCACATTCGTCACAACATTAGTTGTAGCGTTTTTAATGTTTTTAGTAATAATAGACGTATCTAGAGTTAATCCATTGATAGTAAAAGCAGAAAGTGGTGCATTGGAATGAATATCAAACTGGAAATGATTTGGGTCTAATATCCAATTATAGGTTGTATTTTCATATAAATCTTCGTCTGCCGTTGTAATTGCAATTGGGGTATTATTACTCATAGTCAAAGCAGCAATACTTGATGCTAAATTGCTTGAAAGTGAAATTGGCGTTGCAGAATTCTGTTTAAGTAATCCAACGGTAGTTTGAATGGTACTCAACGACCATTGTTTACTAGTAGCATTTGGATAAGTATTGGAAAGAATGGCTTTGAATTCTTTCCATGTTAAAGTTGGTGGTGTAATTCCAGTAGAACCAAAACTTATCGTAAAGTGAATAACAAAATGAACATGTGCCTGCCCACCAAATTTCGGACCCCAAATATTCACTTCTGCACCAACATGAATGGTAATTGTAAATAATAAATGTAATGAACCGCCAATATGAATATAAGCCCCCGCTTCGTAAAAGAATGGTTTCCAACCAAACATAAAATCCACACCCGCATCAAAATAGGCTTTTACTGGCCCTCCGTGCCAATTCGCACTAATGGACAAACCAGCCATCATCAGTCTTGGCGTCAAAGCAAAATAAGAACTCCCCGTGATTGAAAAAGGGCCTAATGACCAACTTAAGCCTAAACGAGGAACTGTTGGATAATAAGATGGTTTATTGAAACTAGAACTATATCCTCCAATGGAAACAATGAATTCTCCACTATTTGGGTTATCTCCAAACCAAATATCAAAAGCAAATCCTCCTGTTAGTTGTACCGAATTGCTAAATACAAAAGACGCAGGATTGAGTAATCCCATTGCAGAGAAATATCCATCGGTGATATTTAAAGTGATTAAAAAATCAATAGAAATGTAAGCCAATGGATCACTACTATCGTCTGTCGTTGGCAGTGTCATATTAGCCGTCGCAATTAATGAAACAGCTAAGTCAACACCAAAAGAAACACTCAAAACGGCATCTACTTGCACCATCTGGAATGAATTGACATCCAATCCTGCCGCTACCCAATAGTTGCCTTTTTCTGGATAAACGTATTTTGACAGATTGGTCAGAGTCGTTTCCATCGTTTGTATGCCTGCCGATCCTGCTGGTATTGAAGAAGGAATAATTTTAGAACCTGGCAATAGCGGATAACTACTCAATCCTTTAAAAGTAGTTGGTAGCTTAAATGCTCGATTGATACCTAGTCCGCCTGCTACACCATCTAAGAAAAAATAAGGTGGACCACCAATTGGTGTTTCAATATTTAAAAAGATAAAAAACGAAGTAGCTCCATCTATTTGAGCATAACCGCCCCTAGCTTGCAATCCAAACTCACCAGCTTGAATATTGACTGCCCCCATATAACTATCACTACCAACATCCATAAATCCGCCAGCAATCGTTACACCTCCTTTATCCACGTTAACACCTAATCCTTGTAAACTAAAGGTAAAGTCTGCACCATCTGAAAACGGAAATGGGACACCAATTTTTAATCCTTCTAAAGACATGTCAATACCACCCAAAGAGAGAGAACCTGATATATCCGCACTAATTTGCCCTGTAGAATAACCTAAAGAGAAACTTTGAATGGTTACTGGACCAAAGGAAGTGCCTACGGATTGATTGGTACTACTAGGAGCAGAAGGTGAACTACTATCTCCATTTCCAGCATTTTCTCCTCCACTAGCTCCTTCTTCTCCTTCGTCGCTCTTTTCAGCATTACTACTTGGCGTTGGAATATCAAAACTCAAAGTTTTTTGGCTTCCATCAACGGTAAAGCTTGCAGATAATGTGATTTTGGTAGCCGAACTCGCTGCTATATCTGCAAGTTTTGGATAATTATCAATAGTCAAAAAAGTAATAGAAACACCTGACGGTGTTTCTGGTAAAATGGTCAGTTGAACATCGTTCAAAGCTAATCCACCATGATCTTGTATAAATGTACCCACTACAGGTAAACCATCGAAATTGATAGATTTTTTAAATTCAATTACAAAACCAATGTACCAATCTCCAGTATCCACTGATTTATAACCAGCAATAAAGAAATCGCCATACGTTCCATCAGTTATTCCAAGTGCAAATTGAGCAGGTATCGCATCTTTAGCGGTTATTCCCTCTGCTTCATTAGCTTCTACAGCAGGTTGGTAGGGAATATATGAAAAAGTCATGCTGGTGATATCCAAGGCATCTGTAAATGCAACGGGAGGATTGAAATTTGGGTCGAAAACTTGAACAATATCTGTAATTAATGGCGTTTGAGTCGTACTTTCTAAAGTAGCCGTAAAGTTATCTTCCGACATATTAATGTCCAACTCCAAATCACCAATCGTAACCGTACCAGAATTTCCATTTTGATTATCAAGAGTAAGTACAATATCAAAATCTAAACTACCAATTTCGTCACTTATATCTGCGGTTAAACTGTAGTCTCCTGAGGATGTATTATAAGAACCCGATAAGTCTTTTATTAAAACATTGCTTAACCAGGCGGGAGAACTCAATCCAAATATTTGACTAATAGAAGCGTCGGTAGCTATCAACCCTGCCGCAAATGTCCATGCACTATCAGCATACGAACCTTTGAGATATAAGTATTCAAAATCAAATTCTAAACTGACGGTCGTCCCATCGCCATCTTTTGAGGCATTGACGATAACATTTTGTAAATGAGGGGTAATGTTTGGTAAGGATTGAGTTAATGCACTGACATCTATATTTATATTGCCTGAATAGCTATCCTTATCACTATTTGTAAAATCATGAGTAACCGAAAATCCAAAAGAGGTAACATCTATATCATTGAGAAAAGAAAAAGCACTAAAATCTAAACCATATTGTGTTTCAATATCGCTCAAAGCTATATAATAAGGTGCAGCAGGCATTGTCACCGTACTTGGCGGTGTTGCCAAACTACCACTTATTGATAGTGTCTCATCTATATTTTCTTTTGTATTTCCAGCATTATACGTGGCTTGGTAATTAATTAAGCCACTTAAAAATGTTAAAGCACCACCAAACTGAACAGACCAACTTCTGGTCCCACTATTAAAAGGATTATTAATATTCCAACTAATAGAGATAGGTTGTGAAGCAGAAGCATCAAAAGTAACTCCACTGATTAGTGAAGCCAAACTACTAGGTAAATCAATAATGTCAATCGTTAAATTGAATGAATTAAAAGTCCCACTACTCAGACTAAATGTAAATCCAAAATCAGTTAATTCTAAATTATTCGTCAAACTACTACTAAAGGCACTTGGTAATTGACCTGTTAATAAATCAGCCGTTAAATCTTTAAATAAGGTTACAAAATCGCTGAATAATATCACTTGTCCTGGCACTAGTGATACATTCATCAAAGTCATATTCGAAACAGATACTACATTCTTAAATTGTAAAGTAGGTATTGTACAATTAGCTGGCATTTTGAAGGTGACCAAAAATAATAGATTAGTGCTAAGCGTAGTAATAGTAGTTGGGGTAGCTGCACTGGCTTCTTGAACTATTTTAACCGTTTCAAAACCAAAACCTATTTGTACTGCATTAGCGGCAAAACTCAAAGAAGAAATGGCACTATTCAAAGTTCCTGTTGAAGTATAAACATTAACAATTGGGTAATCAGTGTCACTATTATCAATATTCCCACTAAACATAAAGGAAGTATCCAAGGCTGTAGTTACTCCATTAGGTAGGGTAATAAAATTGGTTAAAACACTTGACAACGTCTTATATTGAGGAATTTGACTGAATTCACTACTTGGAGTAGCACTAAAAAATACATTTAAATTAGGTGTGATATTAGCAGACGTCGTATATCCTCCAGTAAAACTACTACAATCTATTCCATATAGTTGTGCTGTTGATAATATAAATAAAGGATTATTTGAAGCTGTTAAATAGCCTACCATATTAGGCGTGGCATTTCCAATAGCAGAAAAGCTTGTAGAAAATGTCCAGTCTGATTGGTCAAGCTGAAAGAATAAAGCACTTTGGGTATTATTATTTGCATCTAACCAAAAATATAATTGTACAGCATTATTGACTAAATTACAACTTAGCACCTTAGTACTGTCCGCTACCGTTCCATTCACTAAAACCACACTTGTTGAAGCGGCACCTAATGTGGTTTGAGTAGCATTTCCTGTAGTTGTGATGCTCAAAGCTGACAATCCCGTTTGCGTATTCAGTAATGTAGCAAAATTGGAATTGAAGCTATACGCATTAAAGGTATTGCTAGAAATAGCAGCATTTACATTGGTTAGTATATCGGAAATAGTCGTTGACATTTTTGGTTCATTTTAAATAATCTTAGTTAAATTCTTTTTTAAGTTTCAGAGATTATAATAGTAGTCACAATACCTAAATGATCGCTAATATGCTGTCTATAGTAATTTAAAGAAGCTCTTACTTGACCATAATCTCCATCCTCGACTAAGTCTTCAACACTATCGATCACTTGTGAGCTTTGAATTTTTACATTGGATGATAGAAAGTTATCATATGCATTGGAGGTGTAGGAATTTTTAACCACTTTTGTGCTTAACGATGTTCCTTCGTTTTGTAAACCGACCTGAATAGGAAAATCAATTTTTGTGTTACTACTATTATACCCTCGAAAAGAAAGATTATTATACCAGACTTGATTGGTCGTATAGGATAAATTAGAATCTAAACCTATTACAAAACCATTATTTGAAGAACCATTATTATTAGATTGAAGCCCTGCAACGTTTAAACATTCTTCTACACATTTTTTTCTTGTTTTTGTTGCCTGCTCTAAATCATCCTTTTTACCAGTAGTCTCATTATATTTTACCCAATAATTATGAAACCCCATAAAGTAACAAGAAGCGTTATTACCACTTCCATTATCTAATCCTACATTAAATCCTACAGGTTTTCGACTATTTCCAAAAGTATAGTTCTTAACATTTTCAGTTCCAGATTTTCTTTTTTTTCCTGAAAAGCCTTGTGCCTGAATCCCAAAATTACTAATAGATAAATTCACTGGTATTTCAGTACCTGCAGGAAGGGGTGAGTATGGAAAATTTGATAATGAAGGCTTAGTCCTATAGAAAATAATATACGCATCCTTTGTAGATTCATTAGCAGCAGCATTTGCTTTTGAAATTTCACCTTCCCAACCAGCTTTACTATCAGAAGTCTGTAAAATTCCCAATAAGCTACTGAATAAATCTACTACATTTTGTGTTACACTATTTCCATCAGATACATAAGGTTCTAATATAGAAATTACATCTGCGGCATATGCGAATATAGTATTGGCTATAAATTCTATATCCTTAGAACCATCTCCTCCTTTACCAAAATCTTTGATATTCCATGAAATATATGTACAGACAAACTTTGATGTTGGCATTTCAAATTGAGTTTTAGAATTAAAAAGAAGAATATTTAATGTGTCTAATTAAGAGG